>JBGSIR010000001.1:0-4789 GCA_041742415.1 Fimbriimonadaceae bacterium
TGCTTGGCTGCGCCACCGGGGCCGCGGATTACCATGGGGCAAGTGGCTTGGCCACCCGTCATGTAATGCACCTTGGCAGCGTGGTTGATAATCTGGTCCATGGCGAGAATTGAGAAGGACATCGTCATCATCTCAACAATCGGGCGCAGGCCGGTCATGGCAGCGCCAATGGCGATGCCGGTGAAGCCAGGCTCGGTGATGGGGGTGTCGATGACGCGGCGGGTGCCGTACCTATCGATCATGCCGGCGGTCACCTTGAAGGTGCCGTGATACCGGCCGATGTCCTCACCCATGATGAACACGTTTTCATCGCGGTCCAGCTCTTCCGCAATCGCCGCAGCGATCGCGTCTCGGTAGGTCATTTCTGCCATCTTGATCAGTGGCCCTTTTCGGGCTCCATGTCGGTGTAGACATTGTCGTAGACCTCGCTGGGGTCGGGGAACGGAGAGGCGTCGGCCTTGGCGTAGATCTCTTCGACCTCAGCGGTGAGCTCGTCGTCGATGGCCTCGATGGTCTCGGGGGTCAGCAGGCCCATCTCCACCATCAGGCTCTCCAGCCGAGGCAGCGGGTCGCGCTTCTCGTTCTCGGCTTCCTCTTCCTTGGTGCGATAGAGCTGGCGGTCGTTGTCGGCCGCGCCGTGGCCCATATAGCGGTAGCACATGATCTCAACGAGATACGGCTTCTGCTCGCGGCGAACGTAGTCCACGATGCGGTCGGCGTCCTGCTTCACCTGCAGCACATCCATGCCGTCCACGCGCTCGCTCTTGATGCCAAAGGGCAGGCCGCGCTTCCAAAGCTCGGTGTCGGCGGCGTGATACTCAAGCCGCGTGCCCATGGCAAATTCGTTGTTCTCGATGGCGAAGATGATGGGAAGGTCCCACAGAGCGGCCATGTTCAGGGTCTCAAAGAAGACGCCCGCATTGGCGGCGCCGTCGCCCAAAAGGCAGAGGGTCACTCGGTCTTCGCCGCGGTACTTGCTGGCAAAAGCCAGGCCTGCCGCCAGCGGGTTGTGTCCGCCCACGATGCCCCAGCCGCCATAGAATCCGCGCTCGATGTCATAGATGTGCATCGAGCCGCCCTTTCCTCGGCTGTAGCCGTCGCTGCGGCCCATGACCTCGGCCATCACCTTCACCCGGTCGCTGCCGCGCAGAATCGGCTGCGCGTGGTCGCGATAGGCGGTCATGATGTAGTCCTGCATCTCGCCATGGCGCAGGGCGTCGTTCCAGCCCACGGCCAGCGCCTCCATGCCAATGTAGGTGTGCATGTAGCCGCCGATCTTCCCAAGCCGGTAGGCGTAATTGCATTTCTCTTCAAACCGCCGAATGAAGAGCATCTGCCTGTAATACTCTTCAAGCTTGGCGGGCGTGAATTGCTCCGGGAGCTCTGGTGCCTTTGCCACGATTATTCTCTTCTCCAAAAACGGGGAAAGGTCAGCATTGAGCGGCGCCATTGCCCCTAGTGCGAACCTGACCCTAGGATACCGAAGCCGATCGGTCTGGGGCTTTCTGGCCCTATCGGCAGACGATTCCCCGTCCGCTCCGTTATAACCGGCGACATGGCCGGCACTAAGGTTGCAAAGCCGATCGGGCCCAAAACTCCGATCGAGAGAGCGGTGGGCCCCATCCAGCGGTTTATGCAGGTGGAGTCCAGCGGAGGCATTCTGCTCATTGTCAGCGCACTCGTGGCGCTGATTTGGGCGAACGTTCCAGGCATCTCGGACAGCTACTTCCAGCTCTTCAAAGAGTCCTACTTCAGCATCGGGCCCGAAGGAGCGCAGCTCAGCAAGCCCCTCTACTGGTGGATCAACGACCTCCTCATGGCGGTCTTCTTCCTGCTCGTTGGCCTCGAAATCAAGCGCGAAGTTCTCAGCGGCGAGCTCTCCAGCTTCAAAAAGGCCTCCCTGCCTATCGCCGCCGCCATCGGCGGGATGCTTGTTCCGGCGCTGCTCTACTTCTTTTTGAACCCGAGCGGACCGCAGTCCAAAGGCTGGGGCATCCCCATGGCCACCGACATCGCCTTCGCGCTCGGCCTGCTGGCCCTGCTCGGCAAGCGCGTGCCCATCGGCCTCAAAGTCTTCCTGACGGCGCTGGCGATCATCGATGACATAGGCGCCGTGCTCGTCATCGCCATCTTCTACACGCCCAACCTGCAGGCCATGCAGCTGCTCTTCTGCGGCCTGGCCTGGGGCGTCATGGTGGTGATGAACATGCTGGGAGTGCGGCGGCTGACGCCCTACGCCTTCCCCGCCGCTCTGGTCTGGTATTTCATGCTCCAAAGCGGAGTCCATGCCACCCTCGCGGGCATCCTCGCGGCCTTCGCCATTCCCTGCCGGCCTCGGCTCGACTTGGGCGATTTCAACGACCGTATGGATCACCTGCTCGACACAGTCAAGCAGGGCGCCCGCTCAGGAGCCTTCTTTGAAATGGCCATTCGAATCAAGCAGGTCGAATCGCCCTTGGAGCGCCTGGAGCGCTGGCTGCACCCGTGGGTCGCCTTCTTCATCGTCCCCGTCTTTGCCCTGGCCAACGCCGGAGTCAAGCTCGGCGGCGACACCGGCGGCGAGGCGGGCAGCACCGTCATCATGGGCATCGCCCTCGGCCTCATCGTGGGCAAGCTGGTCGGCATCTTCGGCTTCAGCTTCCTGGCGGTCAAGCTGGGCTTTGGCGCTCTGCCTCAGGGCGTCAACTGGACCAAGATCGCCGGCGCAGCCAGCCTCGCGGGCATCGGCTTCACCATGAGCCTCTTCATCGGCGGGCTCGCCTTCAAGCAGGCTCCCGAGCTCATCGACGCCGCCAAGATCGGCATCCTCGCCGCATCCGCCGTCTCGGCGGTCATCGGCATGACCTTCCTCTTCATCGCCACCCGCGACTCGGCCAAGCTGCCGAAAGAAGAGTGAATCGAGCTCGGGGGCTCTCTTTTTGAGGGCCCCCGAGCAAGGACTTTAGACGCCGTCGCCCGCCGCCGCCAGCAGGGTCAGCTTCCCTTTGCCAAAGCCGTGAATCTGCGCGCCAAAGGCTTCGTAGGCCGACATTCGCGAGATGATCTCCAGGCTTCCGTCTCCGTCCAAATCCCAAAGGCCGGCAAAGATTGCGGTCCCGTCCAGCCCGCCGCTGCGGCCATCCGTGTAATGGAGCTCCGATGTCTTCACGCGGCCGCCATCCAGATAGCGAACCAGAGCCACGCTGAAGTCCTTCGTTTTGGGCATCTCGATGTTGCCTGCAAACCGCTGCGAGATGTCATCCGGGCCGAGGCTGGCGGCATAGAGGATCGCTTCCTGGGTTCCATTGCCGTCCAGGTCCGCCAGGATCACCGAATGCAGCACCGGCTTGGCGCCCCGGATGCCCTTCATCGCCACGTAGTCGGCGACCGCTTTCTTGTAGATCGCCGAAGAGTTGCCGCCCACGGTGTAGGTCGGCGCCGCAGGCTTGGGGCCAAACCAAATCACCGAATCGTAAACGTCCTCGCCGCCTCCGCTCACGGTCCAGCCTCGCTCGCCCGGCCCGACCTCATCTCCGCCCCAGGCCAGCCCCAGCCCGGTGCGGCCCAGAGTGGTCTTGCCCACCAAAAGCGTGCTGGCCGACTTGGCCATGGCGGTCACCTTGGCCGCCGGAACCGTCTGCTCGGGAAAGTTCTCCGAGAAAACGCTGTCCATCGACCGCCACTTGCCGCCTTCGGCCATCCCGATGGCCAAGCCATCCACCGTCAAAATCCCCGAGCCCGCTGCTGCGGCAGCCATCGCCAAAGCACTGATCATCTCAAAGCTCCTGACGCGCGCGGAGACGAAACGTATTCATTGCTCAAGAAATTTGCTCGCCACCTGCGAGGCGGCGGCGACCAGTGAACTACAATCCAGCGCGAGCCGCTGGCCCATAGAGAAAGAACGATGATCCTTGATGATCAGCTCGACAGCTTTGGCAGGACTGCCGCTCAACACTTCTTCGAAAGATTGACCGCCTCATGGTCCATTCCTCATGATCTAGTGCTTAGCCGCTGCATCGAGCAGGCAAGAATTCTGAGCGTGAAGCTGCTGGGCGTCGATGAGAGCATCGCCCCAGGAGTCAAGCTTGAGTTTGCGCTCAACTCAAGCGGTGTCACCGATCTTCGGCCACATTGGCATCTGCCCGTGCTGGAATCAACTCTCGTCCTCTGCGATCTTGCGGATGGAATTCTCAATGAGGAGGATTGGCAGAGCATGCCTCATCGCTGCGCCCGGCGCGGCAAACGAGACTACTTCGCAAGCGAGCCCATTCGGTCAACCGAAGATTTCCTTCAGCACTTTCGATACGACTGCGTGAATCGCTCACCTGTCGCAATCGTAGTCCCGAAGCATTCAGAGCGAGACAATCTGAATGACATTCTTGAATCAATGCCAGACCGGATGACTGGCTTTGTGATGGAAGTCTGCGACGGTGACGCCTATCTCCACCTTTCGTGCGCTCCAGTGAAAACCCTTCCCTAAAGCGTCCGCGTGACCTTGTTCAAGTTCCGCGCCGCATCCGGGTCCAGACCCCGGGCGCGGGCGGCGGAGAGGGCGAGCCATTGGCCGCAGGCGGCGTTCCAAATCGGACTCAGCGGGCCGCGCTCGGGCTTCAGCGCCTCCAAAACCTCGCACCCCGTCTCCCGCAGATCGCCCGGCACATCGCCAAAGACCACCGCCGCCGACTCCGGCCCCGCCAGAGCGCGCGGACCGTGGGCGAAGTCGGCCGTCGAATAGGCCTTGCACGCAATGAGCGCGCACTCCATGAGCTTGAGCGCCGTCTCGTGGGCCGTGCAGAAGCTGTAGCCCCGC
>JBGSIR010000002.1:0-1750 GCA_041742415.1 Fimbriimonadaceae bacterium
AGCGCCGACCAGGACGCCCCAAGCCGGACGGCCCAGGCGAGAATGCTTTGACCTCCCGACTTGCGCCTCATCTGCAATCATTCTACGCCACTCGGGCCCGGTGGATGGCTTAGTAGCAGAGGAGACGATATGGATCGCGCAGACATCACGATCATTGGCGGGGGGCCGGTCGGCCTGTTCGGCGCCTTCTACGCGGGGCTGCGCGGCATGTCGGTGCGCATCGTGGACAGCCTGCCCGAGCTGGGCGGCCAGCTTACGGCGCTCTATCCCGAGAAGTATGTCTATGACATGCCGGGCTTTCCGCAGGTGCTGGCCAAAGACCTCGCCGCCCAGCTTGCAGAGCAGGCGATGAGGTTTTCGCCGGAGCTGATTTTGGAGGAAACCGCCGAGCAGGCCGAGCAGGATGAGGACGGCTGGACCTTGACGCTGACCTCCGGCCGCCAGATCGCCACCAAGACCGTTTTGATCACCGCCGGCGCCGGCGCATTCTCGCCCACCCGCATCGGCGTGGACCGGGAGGAGGAGCTGCTGGGCAAGGGACTGAGCTACGGCGTGCGGAGCAAAGAGGCCTTTCGCGGGCGGCGAGTGCTGATTTTGGGCGGAGGCGACAGCGCCTTTGACTGGGCGGTGAACCTGCACGAGGTGGCGGGAAGCCTGGAGATCGTGCACCGCCGCGACCAATTCCGCGCCCACGAGGAGACGGTGGAGCAGGCCAAATCGCTCGGCATTCCGTTCCGGCTGTGGAAGGCGGTGACGGCGCTGCACGGAGCCGACCGCCTGGAGGCCGTCGAGCTGACGGACACCCAGACCAAGGAGACCGAGATCGTGCCCTGCGATGAACTGGTGGTGAACATTGGGTTCAAATCGAGCCTGGGGCCGCTCAAGGATTGGGGGCTGGAGATCGTGAAGAACCAGATTGTGGTGGACGACCACTACCGCACCTGCCTGCCGGGCATCTTCGCGGCGGGCGATGTGTGCACCCTGCCGGGCAAGATCAAGCTCATCGCGACGGGCGTGGGCGAGGCGGCGACGGCGGTGTGCGTGGCCAAGACTCAAATCGACCCCGCCGCGCGCCTCTTTCCGGGGCACTCATCGGATATGGCGCTTTCTTAAGCAATTTCTGATGGGGTCTGCATCCAGCATTGGATCATCCCGTATAATTGGAGCAAGGAGGCGCATCGATGCTGAGCGGAATATTGGTGGGGGCGGTCATTTTTGACGGCCTTGGAGCGCCCGATCGGAAGCGCGTCGAAGACGATCTTTTTCGCACCACCACTCTGATTTCGCGGGAGCACGCTCAGCGGCTTCAGGAATTTGAGCGAGCCATCGAGCTGCAATTGAAGGAGATGCGCGAGCTGGAGGCGAAGCAGTTCGGTCGAATTTTTGCTCCCGAGGCGCCGAACCTCAACAGTTATGGCCCCTTTTCAGGGCTGCTCACGGTCGTCACCCTCTCTCCGATGACCACTTCGGACGAGGAGATTGTGATGATCGCGATGGATCATCCTGCTGAGGCTCCGGCTTCCCGCGAGCAGGCCATCGAGGCCGGCGCCAAGCTCTTTTCGCAGGGCTTCTAAGCGCCGCCGGGTAGCATCAGCCCATGCGCCAGCCGGGCTTTTTGAGCTATGAACTGGAGGGCCGCCGCTTCGTGGCCTACCTGCCCCCCCGCGTGAAGGCGCCCCTGCCGGCGATCCTTTTTCTACATGGCCGCGGCGAGAGCGGAACCGACGGCATGCGCCAAACCGCCGTGGGC
>JBGSIR010000003.1:0-2825 GCA_041742415.1 Fimbriimonadaceae bacterium
GCCGCCGAAGGAGCCCTGGGGGGCTGCTTGGCCACCACCGCCGAGCGCGCCCAAGGCACGGTCGATCAGCTCACTCAGGCGGGCGGCAAGGCCATTGCCCTCGGCGCCGACGTCAGCGACGAAGTCCAAGCGGCTGACGCCATGAAGGCCTTTTTGGAGGCCTCTGATGGAGCCATTTACGGCCTCGTGAACAACGCCGGCATCACCAAAGACGGCCTTCTGCTGCGCATGAAGCCGGAAGATTTCGACCGCGTCATCGCCGTCAACCTGCGTTCGGCGTTCCTGCTCACGCAGGCGGCGCTCAAGCCCATGATCCGCGCCCGAGAAGGCCGAATCTTGAACATTTCCAGCGTCAACGGCCTGCGCGGCGCGCCTGGCCAGGCCAACTACGCGGCCAGCAAAGCCGGGCTCATTGGATTCTCAAAATCCGTGGCCCGCGAGGCTGGCTCGCGCGGCATCACCTGCAATGTGCTGGCGCCGGGCTTCATCGAGACCGACATGACGGAGTCGCTTTCCGAGGAAATGCGCGCCGATGTCGCCTCCCAGGCTCCCCTGGGCCGACTGGGCACGCCCGAAGACATCGCCCAGGCCGCCCTTTTCCTGCTCTCTCCCGCCTCGGCCTACATCACCGGACAGGTTTTGGCGGTGGATGGCGGCCTCACGATGTAGTCCGGCGCCCGCAGCGGGGGTAGAGTAGAATTTGGTTTCGGCGCGATCCCGGGCCGAGTGCACTGTCATGTCACAGGAATTGTTTGAGCGAGTTCAAAAAGTCGTCTGCGAAGAGCTGAATGTCCCGGCCGAACAGGTCACCGCGGAGGCCTCCTTCACCGACGACCTGAACGCCGATTCGCTCGCCCGAGTCGAATTGGTCATGAAGCTGGAAGAAGAGTTCGGAATCGAGATTCCGGATGAAGACGTCGAAGGCCTCAACACGGTTGGCGACGCCGTCAACTACGTCATCTCCCACACCTAATGTGCGGCGGCTCAGGCCGCTGCATCGCCCCTCGCCCGCCGGGAGTATATTTCCCTGCGGGCTCTCTCTAGATTGGAGCGCCGGGTTTTGAGTCATGTCTGAGACCGTTCTGGACCGTGTGCGCAGAGTCGTCTGCGAAGAGCTGAGCGTGAGCCCGGAAGAGGTTCAAGAGCACTCCAGCTTTATCGAAGACCTGGAGGCCGATTCTCTCGACGTCGTCGAGCTGATCATGGCGCTCGAAGCCGAATTTCAGATTGAAATTCCGGATGACGACGTCTCCACCCTCAAGACCGTGGCCGACGTGGTCGCCTACATCGAGAAGACGCTTTGACCCAGTTCAATTCCGACTATCAGCCCTCCGGCCGAGTCGCCGTCACCGGCATCGGCCTCGTCACTCCGCTGGCCATTGGCCTGGATGAAACCTGGCGGCGCCTGCTCGCCGGCGAGGGCGGCGTGGGCCACGTCACCCGATTTGACGTCACGGATTACCCCACGCGCATCGCGGCCGAGGTCAAGGACTTCGACCCCACGCAGTGGATTGAAGGGCGCGACGCTAAGAAGATCGACCGATTCATGGCCTACGCCATGGCCGCCACCCGCATGGCCATGGAGGACGCCCAGTTCCCCGATGATCCCGGCCTGAAGGAAGAGACCGGCATCCTCATCGGAAGCGGCATCGGAGGACTCGACATGATGAGCGAGCAGACCGAAAAGCTCTGGACCCAAGGGCCAAAGCGCGTCTCGCCGTTCCTGGTGCCCTACATGATTCCCGACATGGCCAGCGGCTATGTCTCCATCGCCTTTGGCCTCAAGGGCCCCATCTCCTGCACCGTCACGGCCTGCTCCACCGGAGCCAACGCCCTGGGCGACGCCGCCCACATCATCCGTCGAGGCGAAGCGGTGGCCATGGTGGCCGGCGGAGCAGAGGCTCCCATCAACCCCATCGGCATGTCCGGCTTCGGATCCATGCGCGCCATGAGCGGACGCAACGACGACCCCGCCCGCGCCAGCCGCCCCTTCGACACGGGCCGCGACGGCTTTGTCATTGGTGAAGGCGCCGCCGTGATGGTGCTGGAGGACTACGAATTTGCCCGCAAGCGCGGAGCCAAGATTTGGGGCGAAATCCTCGGCTACGGAATGTCGGCCGACGCCTACCACATCACCGCCCCCGACGCCAACGGCGACGGCGCCCGCCGTTCGATGATCAAGGCCTTGCGCACCGCCGGTCTCACCATCGAAGACATCGACTACATCAACGCACATGGCACCAGCACCCCGCTGGGCGACAAGGCCGAAACGCTGGCCATCCAAAGAGTCTTTGGCGAGCGCGCTATGAGCGTGCCCGTCAGCAGCACCAAGTCGAGCATCGGCCACCTGCTGGGCGCCGCTGGAGCGGTGGAGGCGGCCTTCTGCCTGCTCGCCATCCGCGACAGCATCGCCCCGCCCACCATCAACCTGGACGACCAGGACCCCGACTGCCCGCTGGACTACGTGCCGAACAAGGCCCGCCCGATGAAGATTCGCCGGGCGCTCAGCAACTCTTTTGGCTTTGGCGGCAAAAACGTGAGCCTCGTGCTCGGCGGCCCCGAAGATGGCGGAGACGCTTGAGCAGGCCATTGATGGCTGGCTGAGCCGATTGGAGGGGCGCCGGTCGCCCCACACACTGCGCGCCTATCGATCCGATCTGGAGCGGCTGAAATCTCACGCCCAAACGGTGGATGATCTGAACGAAGAGGCCATACTGGCCGCCCTCCGCGCCGAAAGCGTGAGCCCCACCACCCGCGCCCGGCGCATCAGCGCAGTGCGCTCCTTCTGCAAATGGCTCGCCGCCGAAGGCAAGACCGAAGCCAGC
>JBGSIR010000004.1:0-4039 GCA_041742415.1 Fimbriimonadaceae bacterium
AGGTGGTCTTGCCCGCCCCGAGGTCGCCCGTGAGCAGAAGCGCCTCGCCCGCCTGGCGGCCCTTGGCCCAGCGGGCGCCGAGGGCCAGGGTGGCGTCCTCATCGGGCAGAAAAAACTCGCCAGCGCACATAGAAGAAGCCCCACTCTATCACGAGTGGGGCGGTATGAGGGCGGCTCCCTAAGTGGCGGCGAAGAGAGCCAAGTCGTATTTTATAGGTCGATTCCGCGAGGGGGAGGCCCCCGACCGAAGCCGGGGGTTGTGTTTTTCGCGGGAAGTAAATCGTAGGCTTAGCCTCGGAGCAGCGAGAGCACCTGGTTCGGGCCTTGGTTGGCCTGGGCCAGGACCGACATGCCGGACTGAGTGAGAATCTGAAGCTTGGTGTAGTTCGTCATCTCCTCGGCCACGTCGATGTCTCGGACGCTGGATTCGGTGGCAGAGAGGTTTTCCTTGGCAATGCCCAGGGTGCGGATGTTGCTCTCCAGCACGTTTCGCATGAAGCTGCCGATCTCACCGCGCCGCTTCGAGAGGCTCTCGATGGCGGAGTCGATCTTGCTGATGGTGTCGGTGGCCGAGGTTGCCGAGGTCACGTTGACTCCGGTGAGGCCGAGCGAGTCGCTGGTGAACTTGCCGATCGAAAGGGTGGTGAACTGGCCAGAGTTGGCTCCGATTTGGAACTGCGCCAGGCCGGCGATGATCTGTCCTGCTCCGGTGTGAGTCGTCACGGTGTTGCCCGTTTCGGTCAGCCGGATCTTGTTGCCCGCCGAGTCGCTGAGGGTGAGGCCGTCGTCGCCGATGGCTCCGCCAGTGAAGGTCACCGGGTCCAGGCTGCCCACCGTGACCGAGGCCTCGGCATTCACGCCAGTGGTGGAAAGAGCGCCGGGAGCCGTTTCGATGAGGCCCGTGGCATCCACCAAGTTGATCTTGGCACTGGCGCCGTAGGCGGTGCTTCGGAGCTGGATGGCGCCGTTGGTTCCGTCGTGAGTGGCTTCGGCGGTGACTCCGGTCACGCCGCTCTGCTCATTGATGCGCTGCACCACCTGGCCCCAGGTTTCGGTGGCTCCCACCGAGAACTGCGTGCCGTTGATGGAGAACTGATGGGCGGCGCCCACAGCCGTGGCCTGGTAGGTCGCCAGGTCGGCGGTGGCCACGGTGTTGGAGCCCGTGTGGCTGGCTCGTTCGGCAACGGTGGTCACCTGAACATCGACCGCGCCGTCGGCGGTGATGGCCTGGGTTCCGACCTGCCCGCCGAAGCTCATGGAGCCGATGGCGGAAGACTTGACGACCTGAGCCTGGATGCCGGCGCTGCCGTCGAGGATCTTCTTGTCGCCGAACTGCGTGTTCTGAGCGATGCGGTCCACGCTGCCCAGAATCAGGTTGAGCTGGTTCTGGTTGGCCTGGAGCTGGCTCTGAGTCTGAGTTCCGGTGTTGCCGCTGCTCACGGCCAGGGTGCGGGCCTCTCGCAGAAGTCGGCCGATTTCGTCGAGGGCGCCTTCAGCGACCTTGGTGTAGTTGAGAGCGTCCTGGTTGTTGCGGATCGCCTGAGTGGTGCCGCTGATCTGAGCCCGGAACGACTCGCTGAAGATGAGGCCAGCGGGATCATCGCCAGCGTTGTTGATGCGCAGACCGGTGCTCAGTCGGTTGACCGATTTCATCTGCTCAGTGCTCGTGCGCCCCAGGTTATTCAGGGCGTTCATTGCCGAAACGTTCGTGTTGATGCGAAAAGACACGTTTTTCCTCCGTGAGGATCGAAGTGCTCCATTCCTTGGAACCCCCCGCTGCTTTTGCGGGGTTTCGACCCTTACACCGAGTTCTTTCCCTAGCAAAGGCGCCGGGAAACCTAGTAAATATACTGGGATTCCGGCGTTTTTGCGGGTTTTTTCATTTCCTGGTGGTTCTGCCTGGGGTTTGGGGGGCGGTTTGAACCTCGGCAACCGAAGGCGCGCCCCGCCCGTATTCCCCCTTGGCCATGCTCACGCCCCTTATTCTCTCGGCAGCCCTCCTCTCGGCTCCGGCTCGGGCTTTGGATGATTCCCTCGAAGCCAAGCTGGACAAAGTCTTTGCCCCCTGGGCGCGCGCCGAGGGCCCGGGCGGGCTGGCGGCGGTGATCCGCGACGGCGAGGTGGTCTATTCCAAAGGGTTTGGCCTGGCCTCGCTGGAATTTGGCGTCCCCATGAAGGCCGACATGGCCAGCGACATCGGCAGCATCAGCAAGCAGTTCACGGCGGCCGCCATTCTGCTGCTGGCCGAAGATGGCAAGCTGAGCCTGGACGACCACATCAACAAGCACGCTCCCGAAATTCCCACCTTTGGCGAAGAGATCACGATTCGCCACCTGCTGACCCACACCAGCGGCCTGCGCGACTATCTGACCGTGCACGCCCTGAGCGGAGCCGGGATCTACTCCGAAATCAGCGACGCCCGCATCCTGCAGATCATGGGCCGCCAGCAGGGCCTGAACGCCCGGCCGGGAGAAGAATTCAACTACTGCAACACCGGCTTCTGGCTGGCCGGGCACATCGTGGAGAAGGTGAGCGGCAAATCGCTGGGCGATTTCTGCAAGGAGCGCATCTTTGGGCCGCTGGGCATGAGCAGCACCCACTTTGACGACAACCGCACCCGCCTGCTGAAAAACAAGGCGTTGAGCTACACCCAAGGGCCCGAAGGCTGGATCCCCATGCAGTCCGACATGACCGTGGTCGGCGATGGCGGGCTCATCACCACCCTGGCCGATTTTGCCAAGTGGGACGCCAACTTCTATGCCAACAAGCTGGGGAAGGGCTCTGCCGACTTCTTTAAGCCCATGCTCACCCCCGGCCAGCTTTCCTCGGGCCGAGCTCTGCCCTATGGCTTCGGCATGTTCCTGGACAAGCACCGCGAACAGACGCGGCACCAGCATGGCGGCACTTGGCTGGGCTACCAAAGCATGGCCGCCCGCCTGCCGGAAAAGCGAATCACCGTGCTGACCTTTGGCAACGACGGCAGCCCCCTGGCGCCCGAGCTGGCCAACAAGGCTCTGGACGTGATGCTCGGCATTGAGCCGGAAGCCGAAGGCCCCGCCGCCAAGATCACCCTGACCGGAGCTCAAATGGAGCGGGTAGTGGGCGACTGGATGATTGCGGACACAGTGAGCCTCAAGCTGTTCAAGAACGCCGAGGGAGCCCTGATGCTGGAAGTGCCCGGTCAGCCGCCTTACCCCGTCTTTGCCACAAGCCCGACGGAGCTTTTCCTTGAAGTCGCTCCGGTGACGATCAAGTTCGAAGACGTCGAAGGCCCCTTCCAGAAAGCCACCTTCACCCAAGGCGCCCCGGCCCCGATGGTCCGCGCCGCCCCGTTCAAGCCCACGGCCGAACAGCTCGCCAGCCTGGCTGGCCGTTGGCACGCGCCCGAGATTGGGGCCACCTGGGTGCTCACGGTGAAGGACGACGCCCTGATGCTCTCCATTGAAGGCGAGCCAGATTCGACCGCCGTCCCCTTGAAGGACGAGAACACCGTCATGGTGGGTGTGCTCACCATTCGGTTTGAGCGGGATGAAGATGGCAAGGTGACGTCCGGCACGATGGACGCCGGCCGCGCCAAGGGCATGATCCTGCGTCGGGCCGAATAGGCGCCGCCCCAATTCCGGGCTGATTGAACGGCTCTCCCAAGCCTGGGAGAGCTGGCCCGGAGGGCCTGAGAAGGTTGACCGCCGGCTCCTGACCAAGGAGCAGCCACATCCATTCTTCCCGCCAAGAACTGAGGCAAAGCCAACCCTCCCAGGCTTGGGCGGGCGGTTCAGTCCATTTCCATCGGCAGTGCGCCAGCAGACGCTGGCCTCGAACGCTAAGCGCCGCAGGCGGCCGTCGGGGCTTTCATCACCCGGCGGCCGGCCATCACCCAGATTTCATCATCGGGCCGGGGCGAGATGACCATGGAGCCCGTGAATCCCCCGTACGCCGGCAGCACCAGCTCGCCCTGGCTCAGCCAAAAGCAGCTCAGCTTGCGGCTTTCCTTGCCTGCCTGCAGCCTGACTGCCGGGTGAAGGTGCCCCGCCAGGCCTGG
>JBGSIR010000005.1:0-3098 GCA_041742415.1 Fimbriimonadaceae bacterium
GCCCTCGATGGCGCGGCGCGCGGCTTTGGCTCGCACCCGGGCCGGCCAGCCCTCAAGCAGGGGGCTGGCGGCAATGTCATCCACCCGGGGCAGAGACCGAAGTTGAGAGTCGCGGTCGCTCACGCGCAACCAGTTTAGCCCCTGGCGAGTATGATCACATGCACATGGCAGCGCCCGGTGAATTCGCAAACGCTCCGGCCCCCAAAAAGGGCGGCCTTTGGAAGGTGTTCCTCATTGTCGGCGCCGTTCTGGCGCTGGGCTGCATCGGCGTCTGCGTCGGCGGCTGGTTCTTGGTGGGCCGATCCGTTGGCCTCGTGGCCCCCGCCGTGCAGTGCATGAGCGAGATCAGCCTCAACCAGGCCGCGATCAAGGCCTATGCCGACGCCAACGACGGTGTCCTGCCTCCGGCCGAAGCCTGGCAGGATGAAATCTCCAGCTTCTACGAGACCGAGTATGCCAAGTGGGAGCCCCTCCAGAAGGAGCTCGGCAACCTCCCTGGCCCCAGCGCCATGAACATCAACGTCGCCAAGCCCGGCGAGGCCATCGGCTGCACTTTTGGCGAGCCCGACACCGGATTTGCCTACAACTCCGACGTCGCGGGCAAAAAGCTGGCCGAAGTCGACTCCGGCGCGATGCTCATTTTCGAGACCGAAAACAAGGAATACAACCAGGCCATGCCTTATGTTGAAAAGGACAAGGCCTCCTCGCCGAAGATCGAAAACAATGCCCGAGGCTGGTTTGGCGTGAGCGTGGGCGGCACGATTAAGGCCGACGAAGAGTATTCGCGCGTGAACGAGCAGATGCGGGACGCGGCCGAGCAGATGGCGGAGGCCAGGCGAGCCGGGTGAACCCCGGCCTAGACCCAGCGTCTCCTGCTATACTCCAATTGGAAGTAGCCATGCCCATCCTCCAAACCATTTCGTTCCTGCAAGGCCAGGAGCTCATCATCATCCTGGTGCTGGTTCTTCTCTTCTTCGGAGGAGCCAAGATTCCCCAGCTGATGCGCGGCCTGGGCCGAGGCGTCGGCGAATTCCAGCACGGCGTGAACGACAGCAAGAAAAAGATTGACGAAGCCCTGCGCTCGTCCGCTGTGGACGACGACGACGACAAGCCGGCCAAGTAAGGCCCCGCGTCGATTTGAACCAGGCGGCTCTGCCGGCGCGGTAGGATGATTCCAACCCGCATGCAGAGCCGCTTTTTTGTCTGCGCCCTATTGGCCTTGGCCCCCTGCTTCGCCCTCTCGCAGGATAAGAAGCCCACGCCCGACCCCGAGGTCGAGAAGCACAGCAAAAGCCTCTCCGGGTTCACCCGGCTGAGCGGCTGGATGAGGCTCTATCGCAAGCAGGACGACCTGCGGCTGGAGCTGATGCCCGAAGACATGGGCAAGCTCTTCTTTGCCCAGGCCACGCTCCACACCGGAATCAGCGCCGACGCCCAAGCCGGAGACCCGCTGGGCAGCTACGAAATCGAGACCCTGACCTGGGAAAGGCGGGGCGACTCGGTGCGGCTCATCAAGCCCAACCTCGCCTTTCGCTTCACCGAAGGCGGCGAACTGAGCGCCGCCAGTCAGCGCAGCTTCCCCCGCGCCATCCTCGCCAGCCTGCGCATCATGGCCGAGCACCCGCAGACCGGCTCCCTCGTCCTGGACCCCGAGCCCCTCTTCGACGGCGGACTCTTTGGCGTGCAGGAGCTGCTGAACTCCGCCACCGGCGGCGGCTGGATTCCTGACCGCGGCGTGCGCGACATCTCCGGCATCTCCGCCGGGGGCGACGTTCTCGCCTTGCGCCGCCTGATGCACTTCCGCAAAAGCTCCGCCGGCGGCCCCAGCATCTTCGAGCTGCTTGGCCTGGTCGGCGCCAATCACCTGGCCGACGGGCGCAGCCTTCCGCTGGAGGTGAGCTACAAGCTGTGGCCGCACCGCGAAAACGGCTACGTCCCCCGCTTTGCCGACCCCCGCGTGGGCTACTTCACCTCGGACTACTTCGACGTCGACCGCTTTTCCCAATTCAAGCGCACCACCAAGCTCATCAACCGCTTCCACCTGGTGAAGAAAGACCCCACCGCCCGCCTCAGCGAGCCGGTGGAGCCCATTGTCTGGGTGCTCGACCCAACGATTCCGCAGAAGTACCGCGCGGCCGTCACCGAGGGAATCCTGCTCTGGAACAAAGCCTTTGAATCGGCGGGATTCCTGAACGCCATGCGCGTGGAGGACGCCCCCGACGAGCCCGACTACGACCACGCCAGCGGGCGCTGGAATGTGGTGCGCTGGACGATGACGCCCAACTCGGTCTATGCCGTGGCGCAAATGCGAATGAACCCCATCACCGGCCAGGTGATGAGCGCCGGGGTGACGGTGGACGCCGGATATCCCCGCGCCATGGAGTTTGAGCAGCGGGAGGACGTACAGGCGGGCTCCATCGCCTCGCTCGTGCGCACGGCGCCGGACCATGCCGCGCCGCATGACCATCGCAAGTGCCTGGCCCAGCAGGGCAAGGCCGACAGCATGGCGCTGGGATGGAATCTGCTGCCCGCCGACGCCACTCAGGCCGACCGCGACGCCTATGTCCACGACGGCATCGTGGACCTCATCGCCCACGAAATCGGCCACTGCCTGGGGCTCCGGCACAACTTTGCCGCCTCCAGCAACCTCTCAGTGGCCGAGCTGGTGAACAGCGAGCGCACCGCTCAAGTGGGCATCGCCGCCAGCGTGATGGACTACACCCCCGTGAACGTGGCCGCCCTTCTGAAGGGCTCCGGAACCTTCTGGAACCCTGTGGTCGGCCCTTACGACCACTGGGCGATCCGCTATGGCTATGAGGACGTGCCCGGCACGACTCCCGAAGGCGAACAGTCCAGCCTGGCCCTCATTGCCCGCCAGAGCGGCGCGCCGGGGCACCTCTATCTCACCGACGAAGACGCCGATGGCCTGAACCCGCTGGCCTCCCGGTGGGACCTCGGATCTGATCCGCTGGAGTGGATGAGCCTGAGCTTGACCGCCGCCGACCGCCTGCAGGCCTTTGCCCTGCGCGATGGCGCTCGGCAGGGCGAAAGCTATGAGCGGCGCACGGCCCTGCTGACCCGCGCCATGCGCGAGCGAT
>JBGSIR010000006.1:0-1685 GCA_041742415.1 Fimbriimonadaceae bacterium
GGCGGGCGGCGGCGGGCTCAGCGGTGGGCCAAACCTGCGACTCGTGACTGCCAAGCAGGTTGAAGACAGCGAAGAACGGCTGACTCTTGTCTGGCCGATCCTTCCAAGTGGCCGCATTGCTGCTCACATCCCAGGCCGTGCGGGGCGGGGGGAATTGGTAGTCGGTCTTGTCGTTGTTGGTGCACCAATATCCGGCGGCGCGAAGGAGCTCGGTGAACGGCCGCACCTGCGGAGGCGGCACAGCTCGGCTGCGCATGTGCATCGTGCCCAGCGTCAGCGGGTGCGCGCCCGTGATGACCGCCGACCGGCTCGGCGCGCAGACGGGCGAGGTGGCAAACGCCCGATCAAACCTCACCCCCCGCTCCGCCAGCGCATCGATCACCGGGGTCCGAGCCGCCTCGTCTCCGTACGCCCCGAACTGCGTGCCCACGTCTTCCAGGCTGATCCAGACGATGTTCGGCCGGAACGTCTGGGCGGCGGCGGCAAGAAGAAGGGGAGTGAGCATGGCTCTGGGGGTTCAGACGGATGAGACCCTGCAGGAACGGCGCTCAAAGCGTCAATGCCTGCATAAGCCTTGCCACCGAAACTTTGGACCCGCGCCTTCTGCCTTGGGCTGTGCCGCCGCTATTGCCGATAAAACGGGATGTTTCGGCTGGCCCAAACAATCGACTTCGGCCATCGGGATCGCTGAAGCTGAACTTCTCTCCGGGCCCAAGCAACATCCTCCGGAGTCGTCTTCTCCGGGTTGGCAATCTTTGCGAGAATAATAATGCTGGACGATTTGGACAAATTTGCGTCGTAGAGCTTTTTCAGCTCAATTGAGCTGCGCGCTTTGCCCGATTCAGAAAACATTGCGCCGAAATGCCGAACATTTTCGACGCTTGGCCGCCTTGCCTTGTACCTTTTGATCGCGTTGAGAAAATACTCGTTCGGCACCTTTCGAGCCTCAGGCAACGCCTGTGGGTTGCCATTGAGGCGCCTTCCTGTCAAAACCAGCCTCTCTTCGCTAAGCGCGGCGCCTGCTATTGCAGCAGCGTCCAGCAATTCCCTTATTTCCAAGGACTTGGGTGGATCGGAGTCCTGATGCTGCGGAGCAAGCCCCGGTCGCCACGCTGGCTGAAATATCTGGTAACCGGATTGCCCACTGTGCAACAGAATGGCCCGGGCTAAGTAAATGAGCGCCGTCTCCCTCCAAAAGGCTTCATGATATGCCTCACCACCAGCACGTTCGGCGCGGCTCATTTCGGCATCCGAGCGCTTCACAAACGTGTTCAAGCTCGATGAGCGCAGGTTGGACTCAAGGTCGGAAATACGCCTATCGAGACTGCTTTGTACAGCATGGGCAAAGGCTGGCCATAAGGCTGAGCACAACAGAATTGCCTTTAGACCCGCGACAGGGCAGATTTTCACTCAGTCTTTTTACCTTTCAAGAGGGCTGCTAAGGTTCGCTCAACTCTCGTTTCAGCTCATGAAACAACAGCGTCAAGCTCGCGCTTCCACAACCTCCACCGGGCAGTCCACGCTCAGCTTCCCATCCCGCCAAGCCACCCGAATCATCCCCGCCGGGTGGGGCACGGCTGCCTCGAACCACTCCAAGCCCCCCGGCCTGGGGTGGATGAAGGCTTGGGCGAAGCCGGGGGCGGCGGAGCTGATGCCGGCGATGCGCTGGAGCATGTGCAGGGCCG
>JBGSIR010000007.1:0-3046 GCA_041742415.1 Fimbriimonadaceae bacterium
CGGGCAAGATCTGGCGGTTGCCTTGGCCTCGGCGGGGGCCGACTTTGCGGTGGACGTCACCGTGCCCGAAGCCCACCGCGAAACGGTCATCGAGTGCCTGGAGGCCGGACTTCCGGTGCTGGGCGAAAAGCCGATGGCGGCCTCTATGGCCGACGCCCTCGCCATGGTGGAGGCCAGCGCCGAGACCGGCCAGATGTACATGGTCAGCCAGAGCCGTCGCTACCTGCCTGGCCTCGTGCTGATGCGAGAGCGGCTGCCCGAAATCGGGGCCCTCGGCGCGATCTATGCCGACTTCTTCATCGGCGCCCACTTCGGCGGCTTTCGCGACGAGATGGACAGCGTGCTGCTGGCCGACATGGCGATTCACACATTGGACGAAGCCCGCGCCATCACCGGCCTGGTCCCCATCAGCGTCGTCGCCGACGAGTTTCGGCCCTCCTGGAGCTGGTACCAGGGCGCCTGCTCCGCCTCGGCCGTCTTCGAGATGGAGGGCGGAGTCCGGTTCAACTATCGCGGAAGCTGGAGCGCGCAGGGCGCTGAGACAAGCTGGGACGGCGATTGGCGGGCCGTGGGCGAGAAAGGTACGCTCCTTTGGCCCGGCGCCCAAGAGGTCGAATCCCAAGTCGTCTCGGGCTCTGAAGGCTTCATCCGCCCCACCACCCGCAGCGTCTACCGCGCCGATGATCAAGACTTTCTGAGCGGCATTGAAGGCTCCCTGGCCGAATTTTTAGCCGCACTGGAGGGCGGCCCCGAGCCCCAGGGGCTGTGCCAAGACAACATCCTCAGCCTCGCCATGGTCTTCGCCGCGATCCAGTCTTCGGCCGAAGGCCGCCGGGTGCTCATCGACGAGATGCTGAACCCCTAAGGCCGCTTGATGAGGCCGGATTCGGGCGTGGCGGGCTCTAGAAAGTTGGGCGGAAAAGCCTCCAGAGCCTGCACGGCCTCATCCTGCCCCTGCGCCTGAAGCGCCTGGCTCAAGGCCTTGGCAAAATCGGGCCAACGGCGGCCGCCATGGGTGAACGTGATGCGCGCGGTTCCCTGCCTCACCACCAGCTTGCGGCCATAGACCTGTCGCCCCCGGCGGTCGATCCTCAGATTGCCGGTTTCGTGCGACTCAACGCTCAGCGGCTGGCTCAGGTCAATCTCTGCCCGAATGGTCCGAGTCCAGCCAAACTTGGCCAGGCGGCCCTCCGAGATCACGAACTCTACATTGAGCGCCGTCAGCGCGCCGCCGGCTGCCCAGAGCCCCGGAACCGTGAGAGCAACTGCCAGCGCGAAAAGCCCCTGGGACAGAGCAAAGAGCGCTCCGCCCAAAAGCGCCGCCGCCAGCCCCGCCGCAAGCACGCCAACCCTGGCGGAGTACGGCTTAAAAAATGCCAGCCGTGGATGCATGACTGGCATACGGAAAAAGAGCGAAACAGGTTGGCGGAAGCTAGCCGTCGTCGATCAGCGCGCCTTCCGGCATCGGGGTGAGGTGCGCGTGGCCGCTGCTGAACATCGTGTCCAAGTCCAAAATGTTTACCAGCACCTCGCGCGGGCGAGGGCCGTCGCGGGGGCCGACCACTCCGCGCTCCTCCATCACGTCCAAGATCGAGCTGGCCCGCTGGAAGCCGATGCGGAACTTGCGCTGGAGCATCGAAGTGCTGGCCTGGCCCCGCTCCACTACAAAGCGCACCGCCTCTTCCCACAGCGGGTCGCGGTCTTCTTCGGCCTGGCGAATCTCCTGCTCGCGCTCGTGAATGGCGATGGAGACCGGGTCCAGAACATAGTGCGGCTTCTCCTGCGCGCGCCAAAAATCGCAGACCGCCTCCAGCTCCTCTTCGCTCACATAGGCGCCCTGAATGCGGCTGGCCTTGGTGGCGTCGATGGCCTTAAAGAGCATGTCGCCGCGCCCAATGAGCTTCTCGGCTCCCGCGCCGTCCAAAATCGTGCGGCTGTCCACTTGGCTGCTCACGCTGAAGGCCATGCGGCTGGGAATGTTGGCCTTGATGGTGCCCGTGATGACGTTGACGCTGGGCCGCTGGGTGGCGATGATGAGGTGGATGCCCACCGCGCGGGCGAGCTGGGCGATGCGGCAGATGCTGGCCTCGACCTCGGCGGCCGCCTGCATCATCATGTCCGCCAGCTCGTCGATCACCACCACGATGTAAGGAAGCTGCTCCTCCTCGTCCACCTTGGCGTTCCAGGCCTCGATGTTCTTCACCGCGCGCTCGCTCAGCATGTCGTAGCGCCGGTCCATCTCGCGCACCACCGCCCGCAGCACGCCCGGAGCCTCGCGCACGTCCTTCACCACCGGGCACATCAGGTGCGGCAGGCCCTCAAAAAAGCTGAATTCCACCCGCTTGGGGTCGATGAGCACAAGGCGCAGCTCCTTGGGCGTCATGCGCAGGATCAGCGACATGATGATGCCGGCCAGCGCAATCGACTTGCCGCTGTTCGTGGCGCCGCCGATGAGCAGGTGCGGCATGCGCGTGAGGTCGGCATAAATCTGCCGCCCGCTCACGTCGGTGCCCAGCGCCATCTGAAGCTTCGCCTTGTTGTCGTGAAACTCCAGGCTCTCGCAGAGCGCCTTCAGCGTGATCGTGGTGCGGTGCGCGTTGGGCACCTCCACGCCGATCGCCTTTTTGCCGGGGATCGGGGCCTCCAGGCGCACGCTCTGCGCGGCCAAAGACATTGCGATGTTGTCGGCCAGGCTCGTGATGCGGCTCACCCGGATGCCCGGGCCAAGCTGAATTTCATAGCGCGTGATGGTGGGCCCATGCGCCACCTCCACCACGTTGGCGTCAATGCTGAACTGGTCCAGGGTCTGCTCCAGCGCCTCGATATTGCGCTGGACTTCGGTGCTGCTGCGGCGGCCTTTGGTCGGGGGCGCGTCGTGGAGCAGGCTCAGCGGCGGAATCTTGTAGCCCTGCGCGCTCTCGGGCGGGCGGATCTGGAGCTGGTGGCCCGGATGGGCCGCGGGCTCGGCGTCCTTCACTTTAATGCGAGGCCGCTCGGGCTCGGGAGTCGGCTCAATTTCGTCCTCCACCGGCGCCGGGCGGGCAGG
>JBGSIR010000008.1:0-2189 GCA_041742415.1 Fimbriimonadaceae bacterium
GCTCGCCGCTCTCCTGCGCCCAATGCGCCAGATCGCCAACGGCAAAGCATCCGGGCCGCTCAGGAATTCGGAAATCCTTTTCGACAAAGATGCGGCCCATCCGGTCGCTTTTGGCGCCCAGCCAGTCTGACCAGCCCTCCGCCTTCAGCCCGGCGGCCCACACAATTGTTCCGGCGTCAATTCGCCCCTGGCTTGTGTCCACGCCTTGATCGTCCATGGCCAGCACGCGGGTGCCGGTGAGCACCTCAACGCCCATCATGCGGAGGTCCTCGCTGGCCCGCTGGGCAAGATCTTCGGGAAGCACCGGAAGGATTCTCGGCCCCGCTTCGATGAGAACAATGCGGGCCGTTTCGCTGGCAATTCGGTCGAATTCCTGCCGCAGCACCCGCCGGCTGAGCTCGGCCACGGCGCCCGCCATTTCAACCCCCGTCGGGCCGCCCCCCACCACGACAAAGGCCAGCTTGCGGCGGCGGTCCTCCAAGTCTGCGGCCCGCTCGGCTTCTTCAAATGCGCCCAAGATTCGGCGACGAAGCTCCAGAGCGTCGTCCAGGCTTTTGAGGCCGGGCGCGGCCTGCGGCCAAGCCTCCTGACCAAACCAATACGGCGACAGACCGGCGGCGACAACCAGGAAGTCGTACTCGGCCGCTTCGGAATGCTTGAGAAGCACCCTGCCTTCCTCCCAGCCCACCACCTCGTCCATCAAAACCGAGAGATTTCGCTGCCCTTTGAGCACAGAGCGGATGGGCTGGGCAATCTCCGCCGGGGAGAGCCCTCCCGTCGCCACCTGGTACAGTAGCGGCTGAAAAAGATGGTGGTTGGTGCGGTCAATGAGCACCACATCCACGGGCGCCTTGGCGAGCCCCCTGGCCGCCGCCAGCCCGGCAAAGCCGCCGCCCACTATCACGACTCGTTTGCGGCTCATGCTTAAGGCCTACTACGAGAAATTGCGGCGCCCGCAGTGATTCGGGCCAAAGGGCGAGGGCCCATGCGCCCACCGGGTGAGCCCGGGCGGGGGCGAGTGTGCCATGATTCGTGTCTGCGCCCGCCCCAGGCTCATTTGAACTTGGGCGCGAAACCAAAGGAACGGCGAAACATCGCATGGCGACATACCGAGGACGAAGATCAGACATCTGCCGCAAAGTGGGCTTTAACATTTGGGGCAAAGCCAAGTGCCCCAGCCAGCGCCGGCCGTACAAGCCGGGCCCGCACGGCCCCACCCAGCGCGACCCGCGCATGAGCGAATATGGCGAGCAGCTGCTTGCCAAGCAGGTCATCCGCCGCTACTACGGCATGCTCGAAAAGCAGTTCCGCAACACCTTCAAGAAGGCGCTGCGAATGCAGGGCAACACCTCGCTCAACTTCCTTCGCCTGCTGGAGATGCGGCTGCAGACTCAGGTCTACCGCATGGGCTTCGCCAAGACCATCGAGCAGGCCCGCCAGCTCGTGAGCCACAAGCACGTCACGGTGAACGGCAAGACCGTCAACATTTCCAGCTATCAGTGCCGCGTGGGCGACGTCATCGCCGTGCGAAACCGAGAAGTGAGCCGAGCCATCGCCATCCGCAACGGCTACGAAGCCGCTCCGGTGCCGATCTACATCGAGCCTGACGTGCCCGGCATTTCCGGCAAAATCACCGCTCTGCCCGAGCGAGAGGACTTCCCCAAGTTCTTCGACGAGCAGAAAGTGGTCGAATTCTACGCCCGCTGATCTAACTCAGCACGATGGCTTGCCAGGGGTTCCCTTCGGGGTCCCGGAAGTCATAGACCGGGCCGCGCGGAGTTTCGTGCGGCCCGGCTTCTTTTTGCCCGCCAGTTTTTTCGACCTGCGCCACAAAGGCATCGATTTCCGCCACGCACACGCACGGCCGCCAGTTCTGGCCCTGGCCACCGCTGCCGCCCAAATGCAGGCCCAGCCGAGCCTCGCCCAAGGCAAAGGAGGTGAAGTGCGGCGAGGCATAGAGCGGCTCTTCGCCGCTGATCGCCGAGACAAAGGCCGTCATGCGCGCCATGTCGCGCACGCTCAGCATCAAAAGATCGAGGGTCACACCCCAAAGACGCGGAAGTAGGCCTCAAAGAAGGCATCGGCCTGCACCGAATCCGCCGCGCTGATGCGCGACTCGGGGTCGGGCTGGAAGCCCGTGAGCCCCGCAAGCCCTTCGCTCCGCCACTCCACGCCCACGCGGCCCGGGC
>JBGSIR010000009.1:0-3662 GCA_041742415.1 Fimbriimonadaceae bacterium
GAGGGCGCCCGCGTGGTGGTGCAGGGCTTTGGAAACGTGGGCAGCGTGGCCGCCCGCCTCGCCGCCGACGCCGGAGCCAAAGTCATCGCCGTCAGCGACGCCCAAGGCGCAATCTACAACCCGAACGGCCTTCCGATCCGCAAGCTGGAGCACTATGCCGGCATCGATGGCGGCATCCGCAACTTCAAAGACGCCGAGCTCATCACCAATGAGGAGATGCTGGAGCTGGAGTGCGAAATGCTCTTCCCCTGCGCCATCTCGGCCCAGATTCACGAAGGCAACGCCGGGCGAGTCAAGGCCAAGCTGATTGTGGAGGGCGCCAACGGGCCGACCACTCCGGAAGCCGACCTGATCTTGGCCGACCGGGGCGTTCTGGTGGTGCCGGACATCCTGGCCAACGCCGGCGGCGTCGTCGCCAGCTACTTTGAATGGGTGCAGGACCTCCAAAACTTCTTCTGGGAAGAGGCTGAGGTCAACGAGCGCCTTTCCAAAATCATGCGCAACGCCTACCGCGCCGTGCACCACGAGATGATGCACAGCAAGACCAACATGCGCACCGCGGCGCTCATCATCGGCGTGCAGCGCGTGGCCGATGCCACGGTCCGCCGCGGCATCTTCCCCTAAAGGGAGCCCGGCCTCCCTCAACGGGAGGCCGAATGTCAGCTCAGGCCGTCGCAGGCTGGTCGTCAAAGAAGTAGCGCAGGCTGGTCACCACCACGCCGCGCCTCTCTCCCAGCTCGCGCACCAAAGCCCGGCCCGCATCGGCATGCAGCAGTTTCTGCCACGGATTGCGCGGAACAGCCTGGGGCACGATCACCGTGATGGCCGCGTTCGGCTCATCTTTGCGAAGCTGGTCAACGTATTCCAGGATCGGTCCGATCAGCGAGCGGTAGGGCGAATCCAGCACGATGAGCGGCAGGTCGGGGCCGCAGGAGTTCCAGTCCGCCCTCAGGGCCTCTCGTCCGGCGTCGCTCAGCCCAACGTGCACGCCGCGCACATCGCCGCCCATCAGGCGGGCATAGTCAATGGCTTCGCGCACGCTACGGTGAAGTCGCGGCACCACGATGACCACCACAGAGCTGGTCGGCGAAACGGCCGGCTCGGCGCTGCGAAGCTGGGAGTCGATGGAGTCGTAGTGCCGCCGGATAAACCGAAACACCAGCACCATCAGGGCCACGGTCACCAAGATGATCCAGGCTCCCTCAGGCGCCTTGGTCACCAGCAGGATGCCCGCCACAATGAAGGTGACCAGCGCGCCGAAGCCCGAGATCATCGACTGCCCGCGCCGGTCCTCATTCCAAAGCTTGCGGGCCATTCCCGATTGGCTCAGCGTGAAGCACATAAAGACGCCGACGGCATAGAGCGGCACCAGCAGGTGGGTGTCGGCCTGAAAGGCAAAGACCAAAATCGCCGCCGTCACTGCCAGCAGGACGACTCCGTTTTGGAAGACCAGGCGGTCGCCCTGCGATGCCAGCGAGCGCGGCAGGAATTTGTCCCTTGCCAAAAAGCTGGTGACGCGGGGAAAGTCGGCAAAGGCCGTGTTGGCCGCCAGAAACAAGATGCCTGCGGTGAAGATCTGCAGCGCATAGAAGCCCGGCCCGATCCCCCACAGCCGCTCGGCGAGCTGGGCCATGATCGTCTTAAAGCCGGGGTCCTCGATGCGCATGGGGCTGAGCCCAAAGTGCACCGCGCTCCAGGAGATGCCGACAAAGAGCACCATCAGCAGCACCGCCATGAGCAGAAGGGCGCGGTTGGCGTTTTTGGCGGCGGGTTCACGAAAGGCCTGAACACCATCGGCGATGGCCTCGGTGCCGGTCATGGCCGTGCAGGCGGCGGCAAAGGCGCGCAGAAGCACGAGAAAGGTGAGTGCGCTGCTCCCAGTGTGGGCGGCGGCGCTCACCGGCTCCGCCGGGCGGCCAAGGCCTTGAATCAGCGCCGTGACAATGAGTGCCAGCGCCAGGCCAACGAAGATGTAGGTCGGCCCGGTAAAGGCCAGCCCGCTCTCTTTGAGCCCGCGAAGGTTCATGAGCGTGAGAAAGGCGATGAAGGTGAGCGCGAGCGGCACGCCGTAGGGCTGAACGCCGGGCGCCATGGAGACCACCGCCGCCACGCCGCTGCTCACCGAAACCGCTACGGTCAGCACATAGTCGGCCATCAGCGAAGCCCCCGCCACAAGCCCTGGGGTCTGCCCCAGGTTTTGTGAGCTCACGATGTAGGTGCCGCCGCCTTTGGGATAGGCAGTGATGGTTTGGCGATAGCTGAAGACCACGATGGCCATGAGCACCGCAATGGCCAGCGCCACGGGAAATGTGATCTGCAGCGCTTCGGGGCCCGACCGGGCCAGCGCGTGCATCACTTCGTCGGTGGAATAGGCGACGGAGGAGAGAGCGTCGGAGGCGAAGACCGCCAGGCCGACCGGAATGATGAGTCGTTCGTGGTGCGCGCGGCTGTTGGGGATTGGCTCACCCAGCAGGCGTCGGCGCAGGTTTGCGGCGAAAGCCATTGTTCACCGGCTTGGCTCAGGGGCGCCTCGATGCGTCTCGGGTCAATGCCAACGAAGAGTCTTCCTGGATATCCGCATGGTCCCTAAGCATTCGGGGCGGCCAGCTTCACTTTTGGCTTCGAAGGTCCCGATCCCAAGAAGCCTAAACAGATCAGCGCTTTTCAAAGTTTTCATTCACGCCCGAACCGGCAGTCGGGCCAGAATGAAGCGGTGAGAGTCCTCTACTTCGACATTGATTCGCTGCGGCACAGCCACCTGGGCTGCGGGGGATATCACCGAAGGACGAGCCCGAACATCGACGCGGTGGCGGCGCGGGGAGCGGTGATTGAGGGGCTCTATGCCACCGACACGCCCTGCCTGCCCAGCCGCACCGCCTTCTTTGGCGGACGCTTTGGCGCGCAGAGCGGGGTGGTGAACCACGGCGGGGTCTGCGCCGACCTGCTCCCCGAGGGCGCCGGGCGAGGCTTTCGGAGCCGTCACTCCGAAGGCTCCCTGGCCAGCGTGCTCACCCGCGCCGGACTGCACACCGCCAGCATCAGCGGCTTCCCCCGGCGGCACAGCGCCTACCAGGTGTTTTATGGCTTCCACGAAACCCACGACCTCGGCCTGGGCGGACTGGAGAATGCCGACGAGGTCTATGCCGTGGCGGGCGACTGGGTGCAGCGGCGGGGAGGTGACGACAACTGGTTTTTGCACGTGAACCTGTGGGACCCCCACACCCCCTATGACACGCCTGAGAGCTTCGGCAATCCCTTCGAAGGCGACCCGGCGGCTCCGTGGCTCACCGAGGAGATTCTTGCCGCCCAGCGCGCCAGCTATGGCCCCCACTCCGCCCGCGAGGTTCCGGGCTATGACAGCCGGATGCCGGACCGCTGGCGCTGGGGCCGGGGCGAAATCGCCAGCCTGGCCGACGCCAAGGCCCACATCGACGGCTACGACACCGGCGTTCTCTATGCCGACCACTTTGTGGGCCGAATCTTGAACGACCTCGCCGACTTGGGGGTGCTGGATGAGACCGCCGTCATCATCTCCACCGACCACGGCGAGAACCTTGGTGAGCTGAACGTGTGGGGAGACCACCAGACCGCCGACGAATTCACCCACCACATTCCGGGCGTGGTCTGCTGGCCGGGCGCGGCGGCGGCGGGCTTGCGGGTGG
>JBGSIR010000010.1:0-7578 GCA_041742415.1 Fimbriimonadaceae bacterium
GTCCACCGCCGGTTCTTCGCGCGGATGCCAGACGGCCGGTTTGACCTGCCCGACCTCGTGCGCCGAGCCGATGCCTTCGCCGATTGGCTGCGAGCGCAGGGCGAGGAAAAGGGCTTTGACCCCGCACAGGCAGCCGTCATCGGATACAGCAACGGCGCCAACATGGCGGCGGCAGTGATGCTGCGGAACGAAGGGCTCTTCCGAGACGCCCTGCTGCTGCGCACGATGCTTCCCTTTCAGCCCCATCCCGAGCACCACCTGCGAGGCCGAAGCATTGTGCTGGCCTGCGGTCAAAGCGACCCCTACTTGGGTCCAGACGAGGCGCCGGCTTTGGCTGAGCTTTATCGGACGCTTGGAGCCGAAGTGAAAACAACCTGGCACCCGGGCGGCCATGAGCTGGGCGAGGTGGATTGGGCCGCCGCGAAAACCTTCCTGGACTAAAACAGAGACCCGCCCCCGAAAGGGCGGGCTGGTGTGTGAGGTTCTCTGGTTGTATGCCAAGAGCTTGCGCTCCCGACACAAATAACATCGGCAGGATTACCAGGAAAGCTCAGGCCTTTTTCGCAAGAAAAACAAATTGAAGGTGGCGCATGTCCTCAAAACGGCCGCGCGTCGCCTTGTTGGCCAGGCTCAGCATGCGGCTGTATTCGCCGTTGATGCCAAACATCGTTTCAATTTTCCAGCCGCATTCGCCCAGCACCCGGTGGATCTTCTTCCGAGTGAACCAGCGCATATGGGTGCGGTCAAAGAGGCCACTGTCCTCCTCGGGAAAGTCGCCGTCGCGAGCGATGGACCGGACGCCCTTCCAATACTGAATATTGGGCAGCGAGCCGGCGATGAGCCCTCCCGGCCCGGTAAGGCGGTGCGCCTCATTCAGCGCGGCGCGCGGGTCCACGAGGTGCTCCAGCACGTCGTTGAACGTGACCAGATCGAAGCTGCCCGCTTCCAGGGTCGGCATGATCTCCAGGCAGTCGCCAATCAGCGCCCGGTCGGCCCGCTCCTCCAGATAGGGGCGCAGGTGGTCTCGAATCTCCACCGACCAGACTTCGGCGCCGTGCTCGCTGCGCAGCAGCCAGGCAAAGGCTCCGGCCGCCCCACCGATCTCCAGCACCCGGTTCAGGCCATCGGGCAGGATGTTGGCCACTTCGGTGCGCGGCGAGCGGTCGTAGGCGGGCAGGCCGCGGATCGGAGTGAGTTTTTCAAGGGGCATAGGCTTGCAGCTCCAGCAGGTCGGGCTCGGACTGAGGCGGATTGTAGAGCGAAAAGTCGTCCACCTGCGGCCAAATCCTCCTCTGAACCCAGTTTTTTGGCCCCCAAGCCGCCAGGCGGCGCTTGAGCAGAGGCAGCGAGCCAACCGACCCCGTAGCCGCCTGACCCATCCGGCCAAACAGAATGTTAAGCGCCGCCAGGTTCAGCTCGTTCATCAGCAGGCCGTGCTCTAGTTCACCGGATTCGGCCGGAAACGAGGCGCCCTGTCTGCAGATGGCCTGACGCACTCGAATCTCCTCCCAAGCCTGCTTCGGGCTCAGGCGATAGCTGTTGGTGTCGTGCTGGCGCCAAAAGGTGAGGGTCTCGGTCGAGGACACCAGCGGACCCCGCATGTTCGCCTCGATCAGGGCAGCCCAATCTCCCGAATAGCGCAGGCTGGTGTGAAACCGCAGTCCCTGTCTGCGAAAAACCACGCCGCTGGCCAAAATCCGATTTTCGTGGGCCAGCGAGCCGCCATACCGGGCCGGCTTCCCCGCCCGGTGCGGCCACACGGGGTCTTCAGGAACCGGAGTTCCGTCGGCCAGGCAAGGCACGCCATGAACAAAACAGGCGGCGGCCTCGGGGTGCTCGTCGAGCAGCGAGACCTGCGCCGCCAATTTTCCCGGCGCCCAGAAGTCGTCCGAATTCAGCACCGCAATCAACTCGCCCTCGGCCCGGTTGAGGGCCTCCTGCTGAGTTCCGTAGGAGCCGAGATTGACCTCGTTTTGATGCACCTTCAGCCGCGGCTCGCTGGCGGCAAGCTCCTGCGCCAAAGCCCAAGAGCCGTCCGGCGACCGATCATCGACCAGAACAATCTCCCAATCCGTCCAGGTCTGAGCCTGAACCGATGCGATGGCCTGCCGCAGGTATGCCTCGTGCCCGTAGCTCGGGATCAGGACTGAAACCAGTGAAACTGGCGACTTGCCGATTCTATCTCCTGACCTCTATGGTCCGCACCGATGTCCTTCCCAAATATGAGGCAGTAATGTCGACCCAAGTGTTGACCGTAGGCAAAGTCGTAAAGACAGTAGCTGATCTGCTCGTTGCGCCACCTAGTACTGTAATGCTGCTGGGAACCGGAACCAGGGCCGGATGAGAAGATATAAGAGCAACTTCTGCCCCGCCAGGAGGCGCAACCCTGTCGAGCTGCACATTGACGCTGACCGCCGCTCCGCCCCTGAACCGGTAAAGGTTCGTGTTGACCAGCCTCAAGGTCGTATTGTGAATCGTAATGTCAGGAGTTGAGCGAGTGACGCCTTGATACTCTGCAGAGACCTGGAACACAACAGGAGCCAATGGATTGACCTGAGTTCCAGAAACAATAAAGGTGCCGGTGGAGCGTCCTGGCGGAATGAAGTAAGTCACCGGTGCGTTGACGTTGGGGCTTGAGATCGATATGTTAAACAAGGCGCCTTGGCTTGGAGCTGGCTTCGACAGCCGCAAATAGCAGTATGCAGGCTCCCACCAGTTCATGCTGGTGCGGTTCCAAGTGATGCTTGTAAACGTTGCGGGATTGGGATCGGCCACAAGCTCCAACGAGTCCGAGACTTCTCCGGCAAGGGTTGCAGCGAACAGTGTGACCGTTTGAGCAGCCGCTAAGTGGCTGCTGGTTCCGGTAAAGACGGCGCTTTGTTGACCAGCCGGGATCTGAACGATGGGCTCAAACACAACATCCGCGCTGCTGCTTGAGATTTGAACGGCGACTCCACCTTGCGGTACAGGCTCATCCAGCATGACCTGGAAATAGACAGGTCCACCCGCCAGAAGGACATCTGGCTTTGCGGAGACCCAGCGAATCGCCGCCGCAGGAGCTGGCGAGATTCCCGAGATCACCAAACCAAACGCCTGAGCGGCTGCCAAGCTGCCTTTGTGCGTAATTTGAATCGTGTAGTAGCCTGCCGCGGTTGAAGTGGCAAGGACCTGCTCGACATTGTCTCGCGAGTTGTCTCCACGCGTCGCCGCCGCAGTCGGGTTGGCTGGATCCAGAATCCAAGGCTCAAATGTGGCGCCGGTCCGTGTGATGCGCAAGTCCAAGTCGTTAACGAGGAGCTTCGTCGTTGGGTCAAGGGCTGCGGGCTGAGAGGGCGCGGCCGGATCATTCCATGAGAGAGTTGCCTTCACAGGGGCTGTGACGTTGCTGTAGACCTGAAATGTGAGGGTTTGGCCATTCTCCAGGAGGCCTTCGCGGATTGTGTCAAGCGTGGAATGAGCGCTGATGACATCAGCCGCCGCCTTCACGTCCATGAGCCCCCATCCAAACTGGTAGTCCGGGCCAGGGTTGGCCCCAGCCTCGTTCGCAGTGTGAATAGCCAGCCCCTTCAAGGTCGCGGCCCGCATATCTGCTCCACTATGGGTTTCGCGGTAGTGCTCAACCATGAGGCCTAAGCCTCCAGCGGCGCTGGGGGACGACATTGAGGTGCCGCTCAAAGACGCATAGTCGGAGTCCGATCCACTGTAGGTCGAAGTTAAGCTGACTCCATTCGCAACAAGATCAGGCTTGATCCGACCATCATCGGTTGGCCCAAAGCAGCTAAAGCTGCTCATCACAACGTCGCTGGGCTGTGACCATCCACTCGGAAGATCGTTCACTGCGCCAATTGTCAGCGTGTTCTTGGAGTTTCCTGCGCCGTTAATCGAGTCAAATCCAGAGCCTGCTCCATCACGATCGCGCAGAACACCATTTGCGGTCCACGCTGAGCCGTTCCAAAAGACTCCGGTAATCGTGGTCGGGCCTTGGAGACGGTCATTGCCGGCAGACTTGCATGAAAGGAGGTAGGGAGCAGCATTGGCAACAATGTCCCAGTTTCTCGCTTCATTGTCATAGAAGCCGAAACGATAGTCTTCAGTGGCGCTGATGGACGGATCGCCGAACCAATGCCATTGGTTGGAGCCGGAAAAGCCTCCGAACGCCCAGCCCGTGATCAATCCATAGGAATGGTTCGAGAGCTGGAGGCCAGCAGCAGCTTCGGAAGCCATTTCTGCCCGATCGTTGGTCCAGTTGAAGCTGCGGATCGAACCGCTGGGCATCATGCCTTGAGCAGTGGCCGAAACGCCAGACGCGCCAATCGTCCCTCCGACGTGCGTGGCGTGGCTAGACAGCGATGCTCCGTCGATCACTACGACCCTGCCACCAAACTCCTGGTGCGTGGCCCTCACGGCTCCTCCGTCCCAAACGCCAACAGTAACTCCGGCGCCATCTAACGCATAGCCAAGATTGGCTGATGCCCGAACTTTGTCGATATGGATAGATCTTTGAGCGGTCAAGTTGTCAGTGGCGCGATAGACCGGCCGCCCATTTTCAAACCGAGCCAGCCCCCAATAGTAGCCTTGAGGGTCCCCACCGCGAAGAGGCAGGTTCAGCATGGACGCCCAGCGCATCACGAAGGCCATTTCCTGACGATGCTCAAAATCCAGTCGTCCACTCAGCTCAAGCAATGAGTCGGCGCCAAGGGAATTCTGCGCGGCCGAGGCCCCCGCCAACGCGGTGAGCCCGGCGAAGCACACTGAGCGAAGCCAACTGGCTCGAAAGCTGGGCGAATTGACAGCCGTCGACATTTTTGAATTATGTCACGTCCAGTCAACGGAATTCACCCCTGCAATCAACACCAGCTTGGCAGGCCGATTTTCTTGATTCAAGTGGGGCAGGCGGCGGGATGTAAAAATCTTTTGGGCGAAGAAATCGATCCGCTGCGCAGAATAGGGGCGATGAACCGTCGAGACGCCTTGGCTCTCATGCACGCCCACGTGGCCTCCGAAAGCCTGAGGCGGCATATGCTTGGGGTGGAGGCCTGCATGAAGGCCTATGCCCGTGCGCTTGGCGAAGATGAGGAGGCCTGGGGAGTAGTCGGGCTGCTCCACGACTTTGACTATGAGCTGCACCCGAACGATCACCCCCTGTGGGGAGTGAGGCTGCTGAAGGAGCGCCAGGCCGACCCGGTGCTCATCCAGGCCATTGCCAGCCACTACGAAGCCAAAACCGGCATCGCTCCCACCACGCCGATGGAGAAGCACCTCTTTGCATGCGACGAGCTGAGCGGCTTCATCACCGCCTGCGTCTATGTCCGCCCATCGCGGTCCATCCTCGATTTGGAGTCAAAGAGCGTGATCAAGAAGCTCAAAACGCCCTCCTTTGCCGCTGGTGTGAGCCGAGACGACGTGACCAAGGGCGCCGAGCTCATCGGCAAGCCCCTGGCGGATCACATCGACTTCTGCATCGGCGCCCTAAAGGGCGAGGCGTCTGTGCTCGGCCTTATCGGCGAAGGCTAGACGCCGCGAGCCATGAGGATGGCCTCGGCCACTTCCTTCATAGACTTCCGCAGGTTCATCGCCTGAAGCTGGATGCGGCGGTAGGCCTCGGCCTCGCCCAACTGATGGTCCTCCATCAGCGCGCCCTTGGCCTTTTCGATAGCCTTGCGGGCCTCCAGCCGCTCTTCCATGGTCGAGAGCTGCTCCACGATTTGAAGGTGGGTCTCGAACTTGGCGCGGGCCACTTCGATGGCCGGCGAAAGGTCGCTGGGCTTGAAGGGCTTCACCAAATATCCAAACACTCCCGCATGGGTGGCGCGGTTGATGAGCTCTTGGTCGCTGTAGGCAGTGAGCAGAACAACTGGAGCGATGGAGGCCTCCATGATCTGGTTCGCGGCGTCGATGCCGTCCATAACGGGCATCTTGACGTCGAGAACACAGACTTCCGGATTCTCCTTCTGCGCCAGCTCCACTGCTGCGCGGCCATCTTCGCACTCGGCCACTACTTCGTGGCCCAGGCTCTCCAGCATCTGCCGAAGATCAAGGCGAATGATCGGATCGTCGTCGGCAATGAGAATGCGCATCTCACCCCCAAGATACCTTTCTTGCCTAGAACCGGAAAAGGTCAACGCCAAGGCGCTCAAAAAGGAAGAGCACGCTGACGAACGAGTTGATCTGCGCCAGGTCTGGCCGGCCAGTGTCGGGCACGAAGATGACGTCGCCGGGTTCAAGCGGCACGTTCTGGCGGAAGTCTCCGCTGAAGAAGGCGGCCAGGTTGCACCGGATCTGCTGGTAGCTGCCCGGGAGGCCCTTTTGCGGGCGGAAGATGACGATCCTGCTCGACTTGGTCTCGCCCCGAATCTCACCGGCGGCGGCGTAGGCGTCCAGCAGCGTCATCTTGCGGTCGCCCACCAAGAAGGGCTGCGGGCCAGGATTCTGCACGCGGCCCAGCACGATGATGCGGTTGCCGGTGCCCGTCTCGGGCACTTCCAAGATATCGCCGTCCATCACCGGCAGGTTCAAAAGCGGGTTGCTGGCGCTGGTGAGGTCGATGGGAATGATCTCAGAAGAGCCTCGCCGGCGCAGGATGGCGCGGCGGCCATCGGCGGCGCCATTGGGCTGGAGCCCTCCGGCGGCAGAGAGCAGATCGCTGATGCGGTCGCCCTCCAAAATCTCGAAGGGGCCGGTGCGCTGGGTGGCTCCCACCACCGAGGCGCGCATCGGGCGGGTGGCCTCGATGGTCACCGAGACCAGCAGGTCTCTCAAGCGCAGGGCGGTCTCATAGGCCGGCTTCAAGTCGGCCACGAGCTCGGCTGTGGTGCGGCCAGCGGCGCGGTAGGAGCCCAGAAGCGGAGCTTGGATGGCGCCGTCTCGTCCAACGCGCACCGAGGGGAAGACCGGAACCGCGTCCGCCTCGCCCACCTGCACCACGAGGATGCGCAGAACGTCGTCCACCTGGATCTTGTAAGTCGGCTCCGCGCCGGTCAGCGGATCTTGAGCCCAGGCCGAGATGGCCAGAACCATTGCCGCCAAAACGGCGCCCCATCGCTTCGCTTCCCTGCGCATTGCTTTGCTCCTTTCGCCTTTGTCAGACGTCCGCCTGCTCGTCAGAATACCGGGACAATGCTTTCCGCTGCCCTTCGATGACTAAAGTGACCTCGCCTTTCGCGGGCACTTCGGCCTCGGTGGGCGGCGCCAAGAGGCTGCCCCGCCAAATCTGCTGATGGCTCTTGGTCAATTCTCGGCAGACTGCGGCCCTTCGCTCACCCAAAACCTCGCCCGCCAGGGCCAGAGTCTTGCGAAACCGGTGCGGGCTCTCAAAGAGCACCAGCGACATGGAGCTTTCGGCATAGGGCCGCAGCACCTCCCCGGCGGGGCCGGCCTTGCGCGGCAAAAAGCCCAGGAAGGCAAACCGCTGGGCATAGAACCCACTCAGCGCAAGCGCCATGGATGGCGCGCTGGGGCCGGGAATGCAGTCCACCTCGATGCCCTGCTGGGCGCAGAGATCCACGAGCAGCGCCCCGGGGTCGCTGATGACCGGCATTCCGCCATCGCTCACCAGCGCGGCGGTCTCGCCCTGGGCAA
>JBGSIR010000011.1:0-1564 GCA_041742415.1 Fimbriimonadaceae bacterium
GCTGGACCCTGCTGGCCCGGCGCTGGCGGGGCGGCGGAGGGGAGATCGACATCGCCGCGCTGGATGGAGAAGTGCTCGTGGTTGTCGAAGTGAAGCAGCGCCTGACCGGAGCCGCGCCCGAAGAGGCCATGACCCCAGAAAAAATCCGCCGCCTGAAGTCGGCGGCGGATGCTTTTTTGCGGGAATTCAGCCTGGAAGGGCGCCCGGTGCGGTTTGACCTGGCCGCATGGGACGCCGAGGGGCTTCGGCTGATTCAGGACGCCTTTTAGGCGGCGGCCCGGAATTCGCTCCGCTTGAGGAGGCTTTCCTGAGCGGCGGTGAGGATGCCTTCGGAGCCCTCGGAGCTGTGCGCCCACCCGCAGGTGCAGCTCACAACAGCCGGGCCGCTGGGCAGCGAGACGCCGATCTGGAGCGCCCTTTCGAGCCGGGAGACGGTGGAGGCCGTGTGGTCCTGGCTCAGGCCGCGCAGCAGAACCAGGCAGAGGCCGGGCTTCGCTTCGAAGACAAAGTCGCTGCCGCGCAGCGCAGAGCGAAGCTTGGTGCGGAAGACCGCGCCGAGCTCCTTCAGGTGCTCCGTGGATCCCCCGTTCACCGAGACCTGCATGGCCACGGCGGCAAAGGGCATGCGGCGCTGCAGGTGGCAGCAGTCATCAAGCGCCTCGCTGAACTCCTCTTCAGTGCAGAGGACGGCCATGCGGGTATGGCCATGCGGCGGCTGAAGGTCGAGCTGGCTTCGCCGGTCCTCAACAAAAATTTGGAGCCATCCCTCGGCGCTGGCGCGGCTGATGCAGATATAGCGGTTTCCGTTCACCGTCACGGGGAAGATTCCTTCTTCGTTGAATGAGCCTTCGCCCTCCCGCTCCAGGATTCCCAAGGCTGGCCGACCGGCCACGGATTCTTGAGCGCGGCCCATCCAGTCGCAGAGAACACGGTTCGCCCCAATGACACAGCCGTCGGCGTCGATTCGCCAAACGCCGTCCGAGACGCCGTTCATCAAAAAGGCCATATCGGCTGCGAGTTCCTGGAAGTTGGTCATGTGTTCAGATGCGCCCTAGATTTCATCTTCGGCGCGCATCTGCTTGGCCCTCACCCTTTTCAGTGAACGTTTGTGCCTTCGGGGGCCTCGCGGTCGGGCATCAGAAGGATGGGGGATCCATCTTCGTCGTCCGCCGCCAGCACCATGCCTTGGCTCAGCTCGCCCATCATCGTCCTCGGCTTCAGGTTGGCGGCAATCACCACCTGTCGGCCAATGAGATCTTCGGGAGCGTAGGCGCCTTTGATTCCAGCAAGGATTTGCCGTGTTTCCTCACCCACTTTCACCCGCAGTTTCAGCAGTTTGCTGGATTTCGGCACTTCTTCGGCCTCCAGGATTCGGGCGACTTTCAGGCTGACTTTGATAAAGTCGGCAAATTCAATCTCTTCGGGGGCTTCGGGCATGGCGGGGGCCTTCTTCTTGGCGGGCTTGGGCTGGGGCTGGGCCTCTTCTTCGCTTGCGGGAAGGGGCTCCAAACGGGGGAAAAGGGGAAGGGCGTCGCCCAGCGCGGCTCCGGCCGGGGCGAGGAGC
>JBGSIR010000012.1:0-2975 GCA_041742415.1 Fimbriimonadaceae bacterium
CCCAGCCGCTCGGCCAGCGCATCGTTGACTCCGCCGGGCGCCGTGTCCCAATTGGTGTGCGCGGCGATGACGGTGACGCCCAGCCGGATCGCCTCCATCACGGCTCGCTCCCGTGCGTCGGTCTCTCGAAGCCCGGCCAGAGGATCCCAGATGATGGGGTGGTGGCAGACCAGCGCTTGGCAGCCTTGAGCATGGGCGAACCGGATGGCGGCCAGAGATGAGTCGAGGCTCACAGCCACCCGCTGGCAGGCTCCGCCGGGGTCGCCGACCTGAAGCCCGACGCGGTCGAAGGAATAGGCGTGCCGGGCGGGGGCGATCGATTCGAGGTCAGCCCGAAGCCGCGCAATGCTCATGCGGCTAAGAATACGCCCTAGAAAAAGCGCGAAAGGCGGACATTTGTCCGCCTTCGCTGGTCAACCGACGCTCCAGAGCTCCCACCCTGATTCTGCTTGGCCAGATGAATTGCGATCATGTTCGCGACAATAAGCGGCCAGCTTCCTCATGGCAGATTCCGAGGCTTCGTCCATTTCGGCTGGACTCATTAGGCACATGGATAGAATCCGGTGCGCCTCCTCGGCTGTCAGCTCCAGGCTCGAAACAGCTTCGATCTCTGGGCTCTCCTCCATTGGTTTTTCCTTTATGCAGTGCATTCAGGCTCCCGCAGGAGTTGACGACAGATCAATTGTCATTGTTCCGCTGCCTCCTAAAAATTTTGGGTCAGGTCCCGGGCCGGGGGGATTGGTAGACTCTGCTGCTCATGGAGAAGCCCAAGGCCGAGTACCTGCAGTTTGGCGGAATGGCCGTTGTGGAGGGCATCATGATGCGCTCGCCGCGCTTTTGGGCCGTCGCCTGCCGCGCGCCCAATGGCGAGATCGTGGTGCGCACCGAGCCCTTGGCCAAGTCTTGGCTCTTCCGGCAAAAGTGGCTCCAGAAGCCCTTCCTGCGCGGCACGCTGGCTCTGCTTGACACCATGGCCCTTGGCCTGCGGGCGATGAATTTCGCCTCCAACGTTCAGCTCGACACCCGGTTTATGACCGAAGAGGAGAAGGCCAAAGCGCAGGGAAAGAAGGACGGCGGCAAGACCCTCGAAACCGCCGCCATCGCGGGCACCCTGGTCGTTTCGCTCGGTCTGAGCTACCTGATTTTCGACATCACGCCGGAATGGACGGCGCAGCTGGCCAAGAACCTGCTGGGCGTCGGCAACTACGGCGCAAACGCCATTGCCGAAGTCATCAAAGTGATCTTCTTCCTCGGCTACCTGATGCTGATCCGGCGGCTTCCGTCGATTCTGGAAGTCTTCCGCTACCACGGCGCCGAGCACATGGCCATCAACGCCATCGAGCGCGGCAAGGAGCTGACCGTGCCCAACGTGATGGAGCAGACGCGCCTTCACCCCCGGTGTGGAACCAACTTCGCGATCATGGTCATCATCGTGGGCTTTCTGGTGTTCATCCCCATTCCGCGAGACCTCTTCGTTGGCCCAGAGGCGCCGGACTGGCTCATTGTCATCGTCCGCAACTTGGTCAAGCTGCTCATCCTGCCCATCGTGGCGGGCATCAGCTATGAGGTCATCCGCGCCGCAGGCAAGATGCGCGATGAGCGGTGGGTCAACTTCATCCTGAAGCCCGGCCTCGCCACTCAGCTCATCACCACCGAGCCCGCCAAGGAGAAGCACGCCGAGGTGGCCGTCACCGCCCTCAAGGCAGTGCTGGACGCCGAAGAGACCGAAGCTCTCGTTGACAGCCATCCCGACTTTCGCCCGGCCAAGCCGACCCAGCAGAAGGCATGAGCGGCCCGATTCCGCATTTCTACTACTCCTCCCTCATGGAGGGCTATGACTTCGGCCCGCAGCACCCGCTGAAGCCGGAGCGGCTGCGGCGGACGCTGGCCTTGCTCCAGGCCTCGGCCCCCGGTCTTCAAGTCATCGACCCCGGCCTGGCCAGCGAAGAGGACCTGCTGGCGGTGCACGACGAGGCTCTGATCGAGACGGTGCAGAAGGCCAGCGCGGGCTTTGCGCTGGAGCCGGAAACGGCCCGCCTGCATGGCCTGGTGGCCCCCGACGTGCCGCCCTTCGAGGGCATGCACGAAGCTTCGCTGAGCTATTGCGGGGGCGCAATTCGGGCAGCCGAAGCGGTGCGCGACGGCGCTCCCCTCGCCTTAAGCATTGCCGGAGGGCTCCACCATGCGCGGCGGAGCGAATCCAGCGGGTTCTGTGTCTACAACGACTGCGCTTTGGCGATTGCCGTGCTGCGCGAGCGGTTTTCGCGGGTGGCCTATGTGGACCTCGACGTGCACCACGGCGACGGCGTGCAGTGGATTTGGCACGACATGCCCGACGTGCTCACCTTCAGCATCCACCAGGACGGCCGCACGCTTTATCCAGGATCGGGCGCGGTGACCGAGGAAGGCGCCGAGCTCTCCTCCATCAACCTCCCGCTCCCGCCCTTCACCGGCGGCGAGGCCTGGGTTCATGCCCTGAAAGAAGTGCTGCCCCGGGCCCTCGACCGCTTCCGCCCGGAGGCGCTGGTGCTGCAGATGGGCACGGACGCGCATCGCCTGGACCCCCTGGCCCGGCTCCAGCTTCGGGCGCAGGACTGGCTGGAGGGAGTGAAGCTGGCTTCCAGCTTCGGGCTCCCGACCGTTGCGCTGGGCGGGGGCGGATATGAGCTGACCTGCGTGCCGCGCATGTGGACCGCCGCCATCCTCACCCTCTCCGGCATGGAAGTGCCTGAGCAGATTCCCGAAGAAATTCCGGCCGAGTGGGGCATGGCGAAGTTCTTGGACGACGAGCCCGCCGCCGGCATCGGCATGGACCAGGCGCAGGCGCTGGCCGACTATTGGCGGGGCCGAATCTCTTCGGCCTCCAGCACCTGAGCGCCCATCTCTTTGAGCTCGGGGGCGGCCTGGGCATCGATCCACACCCTCACTCGCCGCCCCGCCGCCAGCAACTTGCGGGCGAGGGCGTGCATGTTGCC
>JBGSIR010000013.1:0-2539 GCA_041742415.1 Fimbriimonadaceae bacterium
TCCTGGCTGGCCACCACATTCGAAAGCACCGAAGAGCCCCGCAGCACCGCCGCGCTCGTCTCGTCACAGCTGGTCTCGATGGCCAGCACATGGCCCGGATGCCACATCAGGCGTAGGGGGCCAGGTCGTGGAGCCACATGATCACGGCGTCCTCTTTGTCGGGGTAGTAACGCTTCCGCAGCCCCGCCGAGACGAAGCCCATGCCCTCATAGAGCGTGGCGGCGGCGGTGTTGCCGGCGCGGACTTCGAGCGTCGCGCAGATGGCGCCGCGCTCCACCGCCCGGTGCAAAAGCTCCTTCATCAGTCGCAGGCCGATGCCCTCGCGCCGATGCTCTTCGGCCACCACCACGTTGGTCACGTGGGCCTCATCCACCAGCACCCAGCAGCCGGCATAGCCGACAATCTCGCCGCCCAGAATCGCCACGAGAAAGATGCCCGCCGGGTGGCCCAGCTCCATGCGAAAGCTGGCCTCGGACCAGGGCGAAAGGTGGCTGCGCTGCTCCAGCGCCAGCACCTGCGGCAGATGCCCCTCTGCCAGAGTCTCAAACCGCAGCGATTTGAGCTTCATCCGCCCAGATAGAACTCCTTGACCTTCGGGTCCACCAAAAGCTCTTTGCCCGGGCCAGACATCACAATGTTGCCCGTCTCCAGCACATAAGCGCGGTGGGCCACTTCCAGGGCGCGGTGAGCGTTCTGCTCCACCAGCAGAATCGTCACGCCGTCGCTGTTCAGGTCCAAAATGATCTTGAAAATCTCGGCCACCAGGTTCGGCGCCAGGCCCATGCTCGGCTCGTCCAGCAGCAGAAGCTTGGGCCGGCTCATGAGGGCGCGGCAGATGGCCAGCATCTGCTGCTCGCCGCCGCTCATCGTGCCCGCGCTCTGCTTCAGCCGCTCGCGAACCCGCGGAAAGCGGTCCATGGCCTTGTTCATGTCGGCCTCGATGTCGCCGTCATTGCGGATGAAGGCGCCGAGCTGCAGGTTCTCCATCACCGACATGTTGGTGAAGATGCGCCGCCCTTCCGGCGACTGGCTGATGCCCTGCCGCACGATCTGGTCGGGCCTCTGCCCCACAATGCTGCCCCCCAAAAACTCAATCCCGCCCGAGCGCGGCTCGGTGAGGCCGCTGATCGTGCGCAGCAGAGTGCTCTTGCCCGCCCCGTTCGATCCGATGATCGAGACGATCTCACCCTCCTTCACATCCAGGCTCACATTGTTGAGCGCCTGAATGGCCCCATAAAACACGTTGAGGTCGCGGATGACGAGCATTGCCGACTACTGTAGCACGGCCCCCTGAAGCAGACGGCGGGACGCCTTTTCGAAAATTGCGGGAACAAAGCCGACGCGCCCTGCCTTTCTCTGGCGACTTCGTGTCGGACCTCATCATGAAACAGACCCTTGCACTGCTCGCTGCCGCCGCCATCGTTGGCCCCGGATGCAGCGCACTCACGTCATCGAACGACTCCTTCTTCGCCAGCACCGTGAGCGGTCTGGAGCCGCTCCGCAATGGCTTCCACTATGAAGGCTGGGCCATGATCAACGGCGCCCCGCAATCCTTCGGCAAGTTCAACGTCAACTCGTCGGGCCAGATCGAAGACCTTTCCGGCAACGTGCTTTCCGGCTTCTCGCTGGGTGATAGTTTCAGCACCGCCACCAAGCTCATCATCACCATTGAGCCCGCCGGCGACACCGACACCATCCCCGCCGAGACCAAAATCCTGGCCGGAGATGTGACGGGCGGCTCCGCCAGCCTCACCCTGGCCGATGGCGCCGCCTTGGGCACGAGCTTCAGCTCGGCCGCCGGCTCCTTCATCCTCGCCACCCCCACCGCCGCCGACCCCATGGCCAACCCCCTCAGCGGCGTCTGGTTCCTCTCGATGCCGGGACCGATGCCCTCGCTCACTCTGCCGACCCTTCCCGCCGGATGGCGCTATGAAGGCTGGGCGGTGGTTGGCGGACAGCCGATCTCGACCGGAACCTTCACCAGCCCCAGCGGCGCCGACTCCTTCTCGGGCTTCAGCGGCCCGAATGGCGGACCTCCCTTCCCGGGCGAAGACCTGCTGATGGGAGCCCCGGCCGGCGTCACCTTCCCCACCAACCTCGTCGGCGCGCCGATCGTGATCTCGGTGGAGCCCAGCCCCGACGACAGCCCGGCGCCCTTCACCATGAAGCCGCTGGTCGGCACGGCCCCGGCCGGAACCGCGCCCGAGACTCCGGTGGCCATGAACAACAACGCGGCGGCCAGCTCGCCTACGATGACGGTTCAGATTCGCTGATCGAATCCTCAGAGGAGGAGGCTTCGGCCTCCTCCTCTTCTCGGTTGAGCCGCTTGGCCCGCGCCAGGCAGCGCAGGCTCACGATGGCGCACACCAGTGAGACCACGAAAAAGAAGACCTTGGCAAACACATTCTCGCGGGCCAGGCTGAACGCCATGACCAAAAGGATGCCCGCCGCGCCCAGCAGGTGAACGCCGGACATCAGCTCAACGCGCGACGGCTTGGGCGCCGGAGCGGGCTGCATCAGTCCAGCTCGATGGGGCCGC
>JBGSIR010000014.1:0-7131 GCA_041742415.1 Fimbriimonadaceae bacterium
GTGGTGTGGGCGCGGCGCAATCCCGTGCGGCTTCGCCTGCGCGCCACGGCGCCGGAGCGCATGCAGTTTGCCTCTCCCGAAGGACTGCCAGCGGTCTCCACCGTGCGCCGAGGCCTGCTTGAGGTTGAAGTCACCACTCGCCCCATTTGGAGCGAAGACCCCGGCGAGCTGCCCGTCCCCCTGGAGGGATTTGAGGAGCTCTCCACCGCCGTGGCCGGAATCATCGCCCAGGCGGGACGGGGGGCGAACCTCTTTGGAAGCGAGGAGTTCCAATTCAACCGCACCAAGGCGGCGTTCCAAGAGTCGCCCGGCGCGAGCTTTACGTCGCTCACGCTCCAGCTCGACCGCTTGGCCCGCGCCACGGCTCCCTTTGACTGGCAGGAGGGTGAACGGCCCTCAGAGACCACGTTCGTCAGCGGACGAGACCGCGCCGGCGCAAGCCGAGGGCGAGTCGCGGTGGCCGAATCCGCCATCCCCCTGCCTGGCATGGTGATGAATGCCGTCTATGACACCGCCGCCAAAGAGGACGACCAGCACACGGTCTGGATCTCCGGCCGATTCCCCGAAGGCTGGCGCCAGCGCATGGTGGCCTTGGTGCAGGGCGTGCCGCTGACTCCGGCCAGCGACCCGGTGCTTCAGTACGGCGACGGCCTGAGCTGGCTGCCCTTTCGCGCAGTCGGCATCAAGGCGGGGCCCGCGCCCATTGAGATTCGCTTTATGCCAAGCCGGGACGCCCGGCTGGAAATTGATGCCGTGGTGCTGGCCAAGCCGAGCTTTGTGCCCGAAGACGGCCGCCTCCCGCTGGGCTGGGCGTTCGACAGCCGCTCAAACTGAGACGTCGAAGAAGGGATTTTCCCGGCCAATCATGGCTTCATCCCAGCCATCCTGGGCGCGCCGCCAGAGCCGCTCATCCAGCAGAGCGAGGCCATAGATGCACTCTGGCTGATCCAGCCGCACGGCCCAGCCGGCGTCGCCATAGCTGTAGTGCCAATACTCATCGCGGCAGTTGCTGAAGCCGACGCTCAGCATGGCCTTCACCAGCATGCTCCGGTTCGCGGCCGCCTCCTCGCTTAGACCGATGACATAGGTGGGGCTCGCCTGGAAGCGGGAGAACGGCGAGGTGACGTCGGCGGGCTCGCCGTCCGGGCCGATAAGCACCACGTCCACCGCCGCTCCGGTGCAGTGCCCGGGCGGAGCCTTTTGGTCGACGGGAGCCACCCAGCGGCAGACCTTTCGCCGCAGCGCGGCGTGGCTCAGGCCCGGAAAGGCCTCGCGGGCGCAGTCGGTCATCCACTGCACAATCTTCGCCTGACGCTCGAAGGGCCGCCATGCGTCGCTCACCGCCAGCCGATTTCCCTCGGGCAGGCTCAGCGCGGCCTGCTGCACCATTTCGGCCACCGTCTGCCGCACATAGGGGATAGTGGTGGCCCGGTGAATCTCCGCCGCCGGCGCCGCCTTGGTGAGCGCAACCAGGGGCTCACCGCACTCTTTCTCAAGAATGCGGTTGAGCGCTCGGATGGGCTCGGGCCGCCCCTGAGTGCGGTCCCAGCGAGGCGCCTTTGTCATCCTCGAATCAGGAAGAAGAAGAGCAGCCCGCCCGCGATGTATCCGATGAGGTTGGACCGGCCCTTGCCCTTTGTCGGGATCACGACGCGGTCTCCCGGCATAAGCGGAATGTCGCCCCGATAGCCTTGTTCAATCTCAGAAAAGTTGATCGTGATCTTGTTTTCGACCTCACCCTGGCGGATGATTTGAACCTTTCCAGGGTCGCTGCCCGCCACCGGGCCACCGGCGCGCAGAATCGCCTGGCCCAGCGTCATTCCCTGCTCATAGCTCATGAGCCCCGGAGTGCGGATGCCGCCGGAAAGCTCGATGAAGCGAGTCTGGTTGAAGACCTCAACGACGATCTGATCGCCGTCCTGCAGAGGCGCGTCTGTGCCCTCCACCGAAAGGTTATAGGCCACCGAGCCTGAGCCCCGCTCTATGCGGACTCGCGTGCGGTCGGCATTTGAAGAGAAGCCACCCACAGCCTGGACAGCCTGGCGCAGAGTGGTCCCGGCAGCAAGCTGAACCTGGCCTGGCCGAAGAACTCCGCCCAGTACGAAAACCGACCCCGTGCCAGTGGGCGGGGGCGGCGTCACCGGCGGCCCACCGGCTTTGCGGGCGAACACGATCTCGTCGCCCGAGCGAAGCACAGGGTTGGCGCTGTTCGTGGCCGGGTCGTTGCGGGAATAGTCCACAACGATACGCTCACCGCCGCGCAGAATGACCACTGCGGTCAAATCAGTCATCTCCAGCGGGCCTGCCTGCCGGATGGCATCCGCCAGCCTCAGCCCCTCTCGGAAAGGCATCTCGCCTGGCGACGCGGCTTCGCCCCGCAGCTTCACTGGCACGACGGCCGCGGGCGGATTGGGGTCTACGGGGGGCGGTGTCGAGCCAGCAAAGTCCACCGTCACGGTCGCGGTGCGCACGATGACGAAGTCCAGCAGCCGGGTGGCAATCGCCTTAGCGGCTTCGGCTCGGGTCAGCCCCTCCACCTTCACCTTGCCCAAGAACTGAACCAAGATAAAGCCGTCTTCCGAAACGGTGTAGACGCGGCTGATGGCAGCCTCCTCTTTGCAGACCACATTGATCTGGTCTCCGGCGCGGATGATGCGCTCGCCCGTTTGGGCAAAAGCCGCCACACCCCACACCGCCAGCAGAATTGCCAGGAGGAACCGCATAGACTTCATATTAGCATTCATGGCCGGGAAAGCCGCTCATAGAGGCGGGCCATGATGAGCTCCATGATGTGGGGCCGCTCATAGGTGCGGAACATTCCGTGATCGCCGCGCGGATACTCGAAAGATTCGAAGAACTTCCCGGCGCGAATCAGCCTTTCCGACAGCCGGACAGCGTCCTGGTAGAGAACGTTGTCATCCAGCATTCCGTGCACCAAAATCAGGCGATCTTGGAGCTTGGACATGTCCTGATGCACCGGGCTGGTCGCTTTATACACCTCGGGGTTGTCCGCTTTCATGCCCAGGCGGCGGCGGGTGTACCACTCGTTGTAGCTCTCCCAATCGGTGACGCTGGCCACGGCCACACCGGTGTCAAAGACGCCCGGCTGGGTGAGCAGAATCATACAGGTGAGGTAGCCGCCGTAGCTCCAGCCCCAGACGCCCACGCGGTCTTCGCGGACATTGCCCGTGGAGACCAAGAACTCCTTCGCCTTCACGGCCTCCTGGGTGTCAATTATTCCCATTGAGTTGGCGTAGCCCGAATTGAACTCACCGCCATAGCCCCAGCTCGCGGAAAAATCCACCTGAAGCACCACCATGCCAAGCTCGGTGGCCGCGTAGTTTTCAAAGTAGCCATTCCAGGCCATCTTTCCGCTGTTGGCGTACATGCTGCTGATGAACGCCGGCCGCTTCTCGCCGGGTTTCAGGTCGGGCGGGAGGATGAGCACGCCGTGGATGCTGCTTCCGTTCGGCCCGGGGAAGCTCACTTCGCGGTGCTCAGCCCACTTCACCTTGGCGAACTCATCGGTCTGACTGGTGGTGAGCCGCTTGGTGGTGGGGCGAACCGCGTAAAGCTCTGGGTTCAGATCGCGGGCGCTGGCCAGAGTGGCCATGCGGCTTCCGTCGTCGCTCATGAGCGGAAGGCCGGCGTCGTCGAAGTTTTTGGGCGTGGCCATGTGGCTGCCCATCCGCGCCGCCCAAGGCCCGCGCACTTCGCCATTCGGCTGCAGAAAGGCGATGCGGGTTTGGAGCGGGTTCTCCATGGTCACGAGCACGATCTCGTCGGAATTCTTTGGCCTCCCGGCGGCGGCGATGTCGTGATTCTTCAGATAGTCCGCCCGCAGGTCAGAGCCGAATTCGGTGACGGAAAAGAGCCCGCGATGGACGAACTTGCCTTCATGGATGTCTGAGGTGAAATGGATGCGGCGGCTGTCGCGGCTCCAAAACAGGGTGCGGAAATCGGGGATGTAATTCTTCGGCGCCTTTTCGTGATAGGCAGTAAATGCCTGCGGGTCGTCGGCGCGCAGAGTGCTGATGGTGGCCTCTTGGAAGTCCTCGCTGATCCAGAACACCGCCAGCTTGGAGCCGTCGGGAGCCCAGTCAAGTCCCGTCACCCACATGTAGCGCGGCAGGCCCTCGGCGAACTTGATGAGGCCGCCGTCGATGCCCACCATGCCGAGCTGCATGTCGTTGCTGCGCTCGCCATGCCACATTCGGCGGATGCCCACAACTTCGGCGCGGTCTTTGCTGAAGTCCATCATCACATGGCTGCCCAGCTTGCTGGAATCGCTCCAGATGACGGCAACCGTCTTGCCGTCGGGAGAATACAGGAAATCGTCCGCGCTGGCGCCGGGCTTGCCGATAAAGGTGAGCTGCTTGATTGAGCCGTCGGACCGACTCATGCGATAGACGTTGCCGCCTCGCACCCAGCCAATCCATTTGCCATCGGGCGAAAACTTGGCGCTAAAGATCCCTTCGTTGGCGTCCACCAGCGCGCGGAGGCCTGTGCCATCGGGCTTCATCAGCCAGGTTCGGCCACGCCGGCTGAACATGATCTGATCGCTGCCCGGCGCCCATTGAAATCCTCCGATGCCGCCGTCGTACTCCTCGGCCTCCGACTTCTGCTCATCGGTGCGGGTGTCGTCCTGCCGGGGCAGGTCGGCGATGGCATCGGCCTTCAAAATCTCCCGCGCTGCTCCGCCCGGAAAATCCATCACCCACACGTCGAGCTTGCGCCCGCCGGTCTTGTTCCAGCCAAAGACGATTTTGCTCCCATCCGGGCTCATTTCGGCTCCGCTCGGCGACCGTCCGTGCACCAAGGGATAGCTGTTCAGCCGGGCCAAGCTGTGGCCCTGTGCAGGCGGCAGAGGCTGGGCCCAAGCCACAGACGAAGCCGCCATCAAGGCAAGAAGGGCAAATCGCATTGCCAGAGTCTACATCTGCTGCGCACAGGCCAGTTTCAAAGACCTTCCGGCTTGTGTATCATTGACAGGATGGCGGCGGAATCTATGACTCTGGCCCAAGCGCTCAAGCGGAAGAACCGACTGGCGCAGGCCGTGGGCGACGCCCGGCAGCGGGCTTCCGAAAGCAACTCAGTGATCAAGGGCAACACTCCGCCCTTCGACGCCCGGGCCGAGATGGCTGCTTCTCAGGCGGCCGCTGAGTCCCTTGTGCGGCTGAAAGCGGCCATCAGCCGCGCCAACGAGCCCATCCAAGAGGACATCTACCGGCTCGCCGAGGCCAAAGGCTTTGTCTCGTGGCTGAAGTCACTCAATGTGAATCAGGGCAGGCAGGCCGCAATGTACGGCGGCGAGTCGATGGAGTACGAGGCGCAGATCGGGGCCCAGGAGCGAGCCGAGCTGATCGCAGCGGCCGAAGCCCGCGTCGATGACATCCAAAACCGCCTCGACATGCACAACGCACAAACCGTGATTGAGGTGGACCTCAGCTAGAGCAGGGCACGGGAGGGGCCTCTCACATCAGGCCGGACGATGATCGTGTGTCTTTACGCGATTCAAAGAGATGCTGACCGAAGATACACTGACCTGGACGACGCGGCACGCCTGATTGCAGCCGGCTCAAAGCTCAAGATTCACGAAAGAGCAGTCAAGAATCAAAGGTCAAAAATCAAGCCTCTTGATGTCCAATGGCCTGGAGTTGGCCCTTCCCTTGCCTCCCCAACGAACAAAGCCCCTCAGCCAATGGCCGAGGGGCTTTTTCCTTGTTCTTGGTTCGACTTAGAACTTGAGGTTGACGTTGAAGCCGAGCTCGCCGCCCTTGCGCGCGGTGAGCCAAACACCCAGGCTCTCGTTCACGTCGATGATGCCGCGAATGTAGTAGGACTCAGCGCCAAAGGCTTCGGTCGGCCAGGAGTAGCCCGTCTGAAGATAGAGGCTGCGGATGCCGGAGAACTCGAACGGAAGTCGTCCGCGCACAGCGGCGTCATAGACGGCGCCATCGGTCTTTCCGTTGTTGTCAATCTCCTGATATCCGACGCTGAACTCGCCGTAGACGTCGTTCCGCTCCGACAGCTGTGCGCCAGCCGTAACGCCGAAGCCCAGTTGCGACGCATTGTTGTCGGTTTCGCCATAGACGAAGTACGGGGAGAAGATGGCTCCGGTCGAATTGCCGGTGAGCTGGTAGCTGAGTGAAACCACCCAGAAGTCGGTGCTGTTGCCGCCATCCGGATCGAAGTTGCCCCAAGATGCGCCGACGATGTAGCTGCCCACTCCGTCGGTGGCCGAAGCCTTGTTCACGAAGCCGGCAGTGACTCCGCCGAGGTTATAGTCGTTGTGCCGGGCATAGCCAGGGCGCACGAACATGTAGGTCTCTTTATTGTCGCCCTTGTTCTCATCGCCCATTGACTGCAGGCCAGCATTTGTGCCCCGGAAGTCAATTTTGAACTCCCGGAGAAAGAAAGTTTCGTTGGCCGAAGCCAGACTGGCCGCAAGCGCGGCCACGCAAAGGAATCCCACCCTCATGGCAACTCTGACGTTACCTCAAAGGAGCCAGGCTGCGGCCAGGCCTTTCGGGCCGCCAATATTGTCTACTTTTGTTTGTCTGGAGCCCAAGCTGTCGTGCGTCCGCCTATGGTTTCTCGAATGATTCGATGACCGTCGTGCACTTCTTCACCTTTTGAGCCGCCCCAGCGGGAATGAAAGAGCCAAGACATAGGGAATTTCATATAGTCAGCCTCTACGCGGCAGGCAAGCTCCAGCACCTGCTGTATCGCCATCCGCAGCCGCTCGGCCTCAGTCTGGGTGAGCGAGGCCGCATGACGCGCTGGGGCGATTTCGGCATGGAAAAGCACTTCATCCGCGATCCAATTTCCGATTCCGGCAAGGAAGGTCTGGTTCAAAAGCAGCGCTTTGATGGGCGTCCTGCGCTTGGCGAGCGCGGCGCGGAACTCTGGCGAATCGGGCAGATTCAAATAGGCATCCGGGCCGAGCCCGGCGAGCTTGGGGTGGGCCATGGGCTCGTCGGCCGGCCAGATCCGGGCCAGCCGCCGGGGGTCCATCATCGCCGCGGCCATTCCCTCCACGGGCAGCCAGAGCTTCAAATACTTGGGGCGCCCATCCGGGCCAACCCCGCCGCCTTTGTTCTGTTTGTAATTGACCGCCGTCGTCGCCTC
>JBGSIR010000015.1:0-7194 GCA_041742415.1 Fimbriimonadaceae bacterium
GCGGCGCGGTCGGCGGCGCTCACTCCGGTGGAGGTGCCGTGCACGGCGTCCACGGTCACGCCCATGGCGGTGCCGCGGCGGGCGGTGTTCACCTGGGTCATCATCGGCACGCCCAGCTCATCCAGTCGGCTTCCCGGAGCGCTGATAAAGGGCACTCCGCGCCCCTCCATGATCATAAAGTTGATGTCGGAGGCCTGGCAGTGCTCGGCCGCCATGATCAGATCGCCCTCATTTTCGCGGTCGGGGTCGTCCACCACGATGATCATCCTGCCGGCGCGCAGCAGCTCCAGGGCTTCGGGAATGGAGGCAAAAGGCATAAGGGCCGCCTGATTCTACGGCGGCCCGGTTGCCTGCGCAAGCAGTCGGCCTATCTGGGCCGTCGGAAGCGGACCAAGACGTCCCGCTCAGCACTGGGCAGAGTGACTTGATTTCCGGCGCCCGTCGAGACCGAATTGCCGGAATCCAGGCTGTGCATTGACCATGGCCAGCCCTGGGGCAGGCCCTGAAGCCGAACTACTGCATTGCCGACTGCGCCGGGCGCCCGCTTCAGGCGAACGATCCAATCGCCCCCGCCGCGCGCTTCGGCGCCATAGGCCAGCACCGCCGGACCCGCGCCTTTGATTTCGATGCGAGCCAAATTCACCCAGTCGGCGCCAGGGTTGGCGATTTCGATGGTCACCGCTCCCGCTGGCAGAGGAACCGTGATCGTCTGCCGATTCGGCGCGCCGCCTTCGCCCGCCGCCATGGCCTGGTTCTCCTTCACTTCGCCATTCACCGAAACCCGCAGCGCTCCGCCTGAGCTGCTCACCTGAGCGGTGTTGATTTTCAGCTCGGAGGCCTGGCGCAGCGTGGCTCGAATGACGAGCGGCTTGGGGAACATGGTCCGGTTGGCATCGCCCTGCAGATAGCTGGAGATGCGCCCCAGCGCCCCGCTCGTGATGTCGGCAGGCAGGCTGATCTCGGTGAGATCAGTCGCCGCCCAGCCTCGGCCAAAGGCCAGCACGGCGTCGCCCGCCATGTCGGCCTCGGCGCTGATTGTGCGGGCCAGATAGTCGGGGCTTCGGCCCAGCAGATCGCTGGCGACTTTGAACTCGCCGTAGAGCTTTTCAGGATAGACGCGGTCCCAGAACCAATACTGCCCCGCTCCGGCGTGGCCGCCAAAGACTCCGGCCCAGATTCCGTCGCGAATGGCCATGCCCTCCTCTTCGGCTCGCCCGGCGCCCGAGGGGCCAAATTCGCCAAAGAAGAGGGGTTTGGCCGCGTCATCAGGCGTCACGCCGAGCAGGGCGGCGGTGATGTCGGCCGGGTAGGTGTGCGGCTGCTGGAAGTCCATCGATGTATACAATCCATGTCCCAGCTCGCTGCTGGTGGTCACCAATCGTCCATGCGGATCCATCGACCGCAGGTGGGCGGCCATTTCGTTGTGCCAAGCCACGATGTCGGGCCAGCGATCCTGGTAGCGGGCGTCCACCCACTCCACTTCGTTGAAAAGCTCCCAGGCCATGATGCCGCGCGAGTGGCCATAGCGGGCCACGGCAATGCGGAGCCAGTCTTTGGAAAGCTTCTTGGCGCGGGCGTCCGTGAAGAATTTGGCGGGGTCTTCCAGCCAGCCGCCGTTGGCCTTGTTCCAGGGGTGATCCTGCCAGTTTGGGTTCACGCGCTGGCTGAAGAGGCCGTGGTGAAAGAGCACAAACTGCATCCGCACGTCGTGCTGAGCGCTGGCGGCCACGATGTCATCCCATCGCCGGAGCGCGCCCTCGTTCACAGCCCATTGGTTCAGCTCGTCTTCTGGGTCGGGCATCATGTAGGGGTTCTTGCCGTCCCAGTGGCAAGCCCAAATCCGGCTCCAATTGATGCCGTTGTCGGCCATCAGGCGAATCTGCTCGGTGATGTCGGGCAGGCCGGGGCTTTGCCAGCCCAGATTGTGGCCGATGGGAAACCAGCCCACGCCATCATCGGTTTGAAATCGATTTCGCACCAGGTCGATGCGGATGAAGCTGTCGGTCGAGGCTTCTCCCGCCACCCTCACGCTTCGCTGAGGACCGGCGAGGCGGCCGTTCCTTTCCAGGTGGGCCTCCCACACTCCGGCCGCCGGCGCGGCGAACCAGGCCATCCATCGGCCGGATTCATAGTAGGCCAGCCGCCGCTCGGTGCGCTCCCCTTGGCGGAAGACCACTTGGATGTCGTTGACTTCGCCGTCGTAGGGGTTCCCCGGAGCGCGAAAGGCAAATCCAACCTGCACAGGCTCATAAACGGCAAACGCTCCCGAAGCGGCCACAAATGCGGCCGCCAGCCCCGCCATCATCGCCGGAATCCTCGCTGATTCATGGAGCCCATTGTACACATTTTGGGGCAGAGCACAAAAAAGGTTGTCCAGGGATTGCAGATTCTTGTGTCCATGTGTATACTGCAGTCACTCTCACTGATGAGAGGGAAGCTATGAGCGAGCACAAGGGCTACCGCGAAGTCGCGGCTGAGCTTGAGGACTATCTGCAGAGAAGCGGACTGGAGCCAGGCGCAATCCTGCCTTCAGAACGAATCCTTCAGGAAGAGTTCGGCACCAGCCGAACCACCCTTCGCCGTGCTCTTCGCCTCTTGGCAGACCAGGGTCAGCTCGTCTCCGTCCCCAATCGCGGCATGGCCATGCCGCCGCTTCCTTCCCAAAGCCGCATCGTCGCCATGATCGATGGCACGAGCCGGGTGCACAAAAAGCTGTTCATTGAACTGGAGCAGCAGCTCCGGGCTCGCGGATTTCACCTTGTTCACTTGGATGGCAGCTCTGATGGCTTCCAAGATTCTCTGCTCCACGCCCAGCGAAGCCAGTTTGCCGCCGCCCTGGTGTGGCCCAGCCGCGGCTTCGTCGATGAGGCGGTCATGCGCGAGGCAGCCAGCTCACTGCCGATTGTCTGCATGGCCCACGAAATCCGGGGCTATGAGCAGGCCTTCGACCTCATCCAGCTCGACAACTTCGAAGCGGGTCGGCTCGCGACCGAGTTTCTGATTCAGCAGGGCTGCAAGAACGTCGCGCTCACCGGCATGATCGACATGCTGAGCTGGTCTCACCAAAGGCTTTCGGGCTATATGAAGGCGCACTTTGACGCCGGACGAGCCCCCGAGCCGCGCAACTACGCCTTTGTCGCCACCAGCGGACACAACCAAGCTGACTTGGGCCCGCTGCGCTGGCTCCTGGAGCAGCCCGACCGCCCTGATGGCGTGATGGTGATGCAGGACGAATATGCCCCCGAGGCTGCTGAGCTGATTCTGAGCATGGGGCTCTCCATCCCCGGCGACGTGGCTCTCTGCGCCATCGGCGCCGAGCACGAAGTCCGCATCGGCGGCCACACCGTCCCCGCCGTTCAAGCCGACTGGCAGGCCTTCGCCAAGATGGTCTCTGCCGCGCTCTTCGACCGGCTCGAGGAGCCCCTCCGCCCGGCCCAAAGGCGGCTCGCCGGAGTCTCACTTGAGGCCGAGCCCCCCAAAACATTTTCCTCCCGCACCTTCCTTGGCCACGCGGCCACAAGGCGCAGCCATCAATGATGAGGACATCTCCCATGAAAAACACCAAAGCGTTTACGCTGATCGAGCTCCTGGTGGTCATCGCAATCATTGCGATCCTCGCCGCCATCCTGTTCCCGGTCTTCGCCCAAGCCAAGCTTGCGGCCAAGAAGACCTCTGCCCTCTCCAACGTCAAGCAGACTTCGCTCGGCGTGATCATGTACACGGGCGACTACGACGATGCCTATCCCATGGGTTCGGGCGCCTGCTGGTGGTATCCCACCGACGGCGGCTGGTCGCTGGACACCCGCCCGTACATCAAGAACCTTGAGATTCTGCGCACCCCGGACGACGCCAAGAGCAAGGCCGGCTGGCAAAGCTGGCTGCTGACCGACGTCAACGGAATCCCGATCTCCTTTGCCGCCAACGGCCTGATCCGCTGGAACGGAACGCTGAACGAGAACTATGGCCTGATGACCATGGTTCAGAACCAAGCCGTCACCCGATGCGGACCGCAGAACTGGATGGGCAACACGATTGTCAACTCCACCACGGTCAACAACGTCTCCGACACCATCATGCTCTCGGTGCGCTACAACAGTCAGCTCACGTGGGGCCCTGGCGACTTCATCGCTGGAGTCGACTGGTGGGATTGGACCGGCCACGCTGGTCTGCTTCCGGACGGCTCGCGCAATGGCACGCCCTACACCGTGAACGGCGTGGTGCACAACCAGAACAACCGCAACGGCGCCGTGAACGCGGGCTTTGCCGGAAAGTCGGTCTTCAGCTTCGCTGATGGCAGCGCCAAGTCTCTTGACCCCGTCGCCACCAACCCCGACGAGACCAACCGACCCAACGACAACAAATGGAACGCAAAGCGTCTCTGATCCTGCTGGCGGCGGCTCTCGTCGGAGCCGCCCTGACGGGCTGTGAACCCACCAACGCCACGGCGACGGCGGAAGAGGAAGAGCGATACCGCAACCCGAAGATGGAGCCGCCTGCTGAGGCTGGCAACATGGGCGGGCCTGCCGGAGCGCCGGAAGGCGCCGGACCTCCTCCTCCCCCGCCCGCAGGGGCGCAAGCCGGACCCGGCTAAGCCAAGCCTGGTCACAAAACGGAGGGCCGCCTTGTTCCTGGGGCGGCCCTCCTCATGTCACTCAACCGAAAATCAGCTAGCCTGCACCAAGTATTAATGAGCCACCTGCACCGCCGCACGCTTCACGAAGGATGGGAGTTCATCCGCGCCGACGTCCTCACCCGCCCACCCGGCTATGCCAAGGCCGTCCCCATGGAATGGCTCCCCGCCACCGTGCCGGGCCATGTCCACATCGATCTTGCCGACAACGGCGTCATTGCCCACCCTTTCGAGCAGATGCACGAGCTGGGCTGCCAGTGGGTGGACGAAACCGACTGGGTCTACCGCACACGATTTGACTGGAAGAACGAGGGCCACGCCAATGTCGAGCTGCTCTTCCACGGCCTGGACGCCATCGCCGATGTTTCGCTGAACGGCCAGCCCATCTTGGAAAGCCGCACCATGCACGCCCCGGCCAGCTTTATGCTGGTGACCGACGGCGACGTCTCGCCCGAGCTGAAAGAGGGCGAGAATGAGCTGCGCGTGCACTTCCGCAGCGCCCTGGCCTATGGCCGAGCCGAGCGCGAGCGCTACTTCCAGCTCCACAGCCTGCGCCGCGACATGGCCAACTTTGGCCCCGAAGCCTTTGTGCGCAAGGCCCAATATATGTTCGGATGGGATTGGGGTCCCGAGCTGGCCTCCTGCGGCATCTGGCAGCCGGTCGAAATCCTCTCTTATGAAGAGCGGATCACCACCTTCTCGCCGCTCGTGCTGCCTGCCGAAGGCGACGACTTTTTCGTGGACCTCTGGACCGAGACCACCGGCGGCGAAGGCCTGCTGGAGTTCGAGCAGGACATTCCTGGCGCCGTGCTGGAGGAGTCTGAGGACGAAGAGGGCAACCTCGTCTCCCGCCTGGCGGTGAAGGACCCCGCCCGCTGGTGGCCGCATGGCATGGGCGAGCAGACGCTCTTCCCCATCGCCGCGGTGCTGAAGGACGCCAACGGCCGAGAGATCGACCGCGTGGAGCACAAGATCGGATTCCGAACCATTGACCTGGTGCGCGAGCCAGACGAGATGGGCGAGAGCTTTGGACTTCGCGTGAATGGCCAGCCGGTCTTTGCCTGCGGCGCCAACTGGATTCCCGACCACTCCTTCCCCAGCCAGATCACCCGCGACCAGATGGAGGAGCAGATCGCCGGAGCCAAGGCGCTCAATTTCAACATGCTGCGCGTGTGGGGCGGCGGGCTTTTCGAGAGCGAAGACTTCTATGAGCTTTGCGACGAAGCCGGCATCATGGTGTGGCAGGACTTCCCCCACGCCTGCAGCTACTATCCCGAGTCGGCCGACTTCGTGGAGATCTGCGCTGAAGAGGCGGATTTCAACATCAAGCGCCTGCGCCGCCGAGCCTCGCTGGCCATGTGGTGCGGCAACAACGAGAACTCCACGATGTTTGACGGCAAGTGGGGCGGCGCCGAGCGCAACCCAGACCGACATCACGGCGAGTACCTCTACAACATCGAATATCCCCAGCAGCTCGAAGACCTCGACCCTGCCCGCCCTTACATCCCGACAAGCCCCATCGGCCAGAACCCGAAGAGCGAGCACCCCAACGCCAACGATGACGGCTATGGCGACAGCCATTATTGGGATGTCTGGCACGGACGCGGCGACTGGAAGTTCTACAGCGAATCCACCAGCCGCTTCAGCTCGGAATTCGGCTTCTGCAGCAGCATGAGCCTGGAGGCTTGGGGCATGGAGGCCGGCATGTGGGCGCTGAACCTGGAGGGCGCCGCCCGCGACGAGGACGACGACGCCACCCTGAACCCGCGCGGACCGCTGGCCAAGTGGCACGACAAAACCCGCAAGGGCTACGACGTCTACCTCGGCATGGTGGAGCTGCACTACCCGCACATCCGCACCATCCACGACCTGGTCTACTACACTCAGCTCAACCAGCGCGACGCTCTGCGGCATGGCATTGAGCACTACCGGACGGCGGACTTCTGCGAAGGCACGCTCATCTGGCAGTACAACGACTGCTGGCCCGTGCAGAGCTGGGCGGTGCGCGACTCGGCCAAGCAGATCAAGCCCGCCGGATGGGAGCTGGCCCGGCTCTATGCGCCCGTCGTGCTCAGCATCGTCTAGCAGGTTGGCCGCGCCGAGCTCAAGGCAGCCGCCCACAACGGCGGCTCACTGCCGCGCTCGCTGAGCCTTCGCGCCATTGACCTCACCACCGGCCAAGTGGTGGCCGAAGGATCGGATTCGCTGGACACCTCCAGCCTGGATTCGACCCGGGTGCTGCTTTGGGGCGAGGCCGAGGGCGTTGAGCCCGTCTGGCGGCTCCTGGGCGAGCCCAAGGACCTCCAGCTTGGCGAGCCTGCGACGATCCGCGCCCGCATGGAGGCCGACGCCATCGTGCTGGAGACTTCCCTGCCCGTTGTGGACCTCTGGGCGCACCAGAGCCACTGCATCGGCGGCTGGATCGACATGGTGGTGACCTCGCCCCAGGCCGGCCAGATCACCCTGCGCGGAGGCTCCAGCACCGCCCGCTTCACCCCCGATCCCGACGCCCCCAGCGTGGACGAAGACGACGCCCGCGTGCTGCGCCTCCGGTCCCTGGCGGG
>JBGSIR010000016.1:0-4915 GCA_041742415.1 Fimbriimonadaceae bacterium
GCGCCCGGCCAGCTCCATCAGCGGCTCGGCATGCCACAGGTCCAGGGGCTCTTCGGGGTCAAGGTCCACCGCGCGGCCCGCCAGGAGCTGGGCATCGGAAAGCGACTCGACGAAGAGCAGCGCCTGGGCCGGCCAATCGGCGCCTTCAAAAACGTAAACGGGGGCGCCGCCTTCGCGCCATCCGGGCCGAAATCCTTCGACCTCTTCCGACAACCAAATCGCGCAGCCGGGGGCGCCCATCATCGCCTCGCCCGGGCCCGCTCCCTGCGGCCTCACATCCATGTTCCTGTCCCTCCTGTGGTGGGTTCGCGCGGCATCCTGCCCTGCGAAGCCTTAGCTTAGCCCCAATTTGCATGAATGCTAGGGTGTTCAGAGTGACAATCTTTAGAAATGTCCGCCGACCGCATTCTCATCCGGTTCAACACGAAGCACTCCGAAGACGCCGAAGGCCGACGCTGGAGGGTGCTTGTGAATGGCGAAGAGAGCCTGGCCCATTCGGTGGTGATGCATGTCCGAGTCGAGACGGTCACCGAGGCCATCGCCACCGGAGAGGTGAAGGATCACTTTCTGGCCGAGGGCCGCGTGGAGTGGGAGCCGGGCTTTGTTGCGGTTGTGAAGCCAACCGAGGCAGCCATCGTCTAAACTGGAGACATGCTGGCCTCTCTGCTCGCGTTTGGAGTCATTGCCGCCTCCCCGGCCCCGGTTCAAGACCGCATGATCGGAGGCGTGAACTTGAGCGTTCAGGCCTGGACGTTCAACCGCTTCACCGCCTTTGAGGCCATCGAAAAGGCCCGCATGGCGGGCGTCAAGAACATCGAGCTCTATCCCGGCCAAAAGCTGGCCCCCGGCGATGACACCGGCGTGGGCCCCGACATGGGCGCCGAGAAGACCGCCGCTCTGAAGGCCAAGCTGGCGGCGGAAGGCATTCACCCCCTCGGCTTCGGCGTCACCGGCATCTCGACCAACGAAGCCGACGCCCGCAAGCTCTTTGCCTGGGCCAAGAGCATGGGCATCGAGGTCATCAACACCGAAAGCGTGGAGGCCATCGACATGGTGGAGAAAATGGTGAAGGAGTTCGACCTGAAGGTCGGCTATCACAACCACCCCGTTCAGCCGAACAACCCGAACTACAAGGTTTGGGACCCCGAGTTCATCTATAACCTGGTGAAGGACCGCGACGTGCGCATCGGCGCCTGCGCCGACACCGGCCACTGGGTGCGCAGCGGCATTCAGCCCGTCGAGGCCCTGAAAACCCTGCGCGGCCGCATCGTCAGCTCCCACCTCAAGGACCTCAACCTCTTCCAGCGCGACGGCCACGACGTGCCCTATGGCACCGGCGTCAGCGGCATTTCCGAAATTCTTGCCCTCCTCCGCCGCGCCAACGTCACCGGCCCGGTCAGCATTGAGTACGAACACAACTGGGACAACAACCTCCCCGATGTCGCCCAGTGCGTGGGCTATGTCCGGGGCCGAGGCTGATCTGATGTCCTCAATCAAGCTTTCGGCTCTGGGAGCAGTTGGGCTCGTGGGTCTCTGGGGAAGCGGCATGCAGGATCCTCCCAAGACCCCTGCTCCGCCTCCCATCAAGCCCATCGTCATCGGAAAGGCTTGTGTTGGAGACGCCATCTGGCTGAACGCGGCAGAGGTTCAAACCGTCTCGGCTTCACGTAATGGATCGACTGAAGTTCGGTTGGGCGTCACCTTCATTGTGAATCCGAACCTGTCCAGCCAAAGAACATCAGTTGGATACTCCCACGATTGGGAAAGTGAAAAGGCCGCCGAAGCGGCCCTCGCATCCTGCGAAAAAGATCTTCGCGCTTCGCGGTAACTTTTGCTTCGTAATAAGCTGGTCCTTTGCGCGAAGTGAGGACCAGCTTTGGCGGCTTAGCCGACCGAGTGCTCGAGGCTGACGCCGAGGAGCTTCTGCGCCTCAACGGCGAACTCCATGGGCAGGACGCGGAAGACGTCCTTGCAGAATCCGCTCACGATCATGTTCACGGCGTCCTCTTCGGAAATGCCGCGCTGGGCGAGGTAGAAGAGCTGGTCTTCGCCGATCTTTGAAGTGGTGGCCTCGTGCTCCATGGTGGCGCTGGAGTTCTTCACCTCGATGTAGGGGAAGGTGTGGGCGCCGCAGCGGTCGCTCATCAGCATGGAGTCGCAGACGCTGTAGTTGCGGGCGTGGTCGGCGCCCTTGTTGATCTTCACCAGGCCGCGGTAGGTGTTTTGCCCTTCCATGGCGCTGATGCCCTTGCTCACGATGGTGCTGCGGGTGTTTTTGCCGATGTGGATCATCTTGGTGCCCGTGTCGGCCTGCTGCTTTTTGCTGGTGAGCGCAACGCTGTAGAACTCGCCCACGCTGTTGTCGCCCTTCAGGATGACGCTTGGGTACTTCCAGGTGATGGCGCTGCCGGTCTCGACTTGGGTCCAGGTGATGGTGGAGTGGTCGCCCTCGCACTTGCCGCGCTTGGTGACGAAGTTGAAGACCCCGCCCTTGCCCTCGCGGTCGCCGGGATACCAGTTCTGAACGGTGGAGTACTTGATGGTGGCGTGGGCTTCGGCGTGGAGCTCAACCACGGCTGCGTGAAGCTGGTTCTCGTCGCGCATCGGCGCGGTGCAGCCTTCCAGGTAGCTCACATAGCCGCCCTCTTCCACGATGATGAGGGTCCGCTCAAACTGGCCGGTGTTCATGGCGTTGATGCGGAAGTAGGTGCTCAGCTCCATGGGGCAGCGCACGCCCTTGGGCACATAGACAAAGCTGCCGTCGCTGAAGACGGCGCTGTTCAGCGTCGCATAGTAGTTGTCGCTGTAAGGCACCACAGAGCCCAGATACTTCTGGATGAGCTCGGGGTGGTCGTGAACGGCTTCACTGATGCTGCTGAAGATGACCCCATGCTCGGCGAGCTTCTCCTTGAAGCTGGTGAAGACCGAGACGGAGTCGAAAACGGCGTCGACGGCCACGTTGGCCAGCATCTTCTGCTCCTGCAGAGGAATGCCGAGCTTTTCGTACGTGGCCAGGATTTCGGGGTCCACTTCGTCCAGGCTGTTCAGCTTGGGCTTCTGCTTGGGGGCCGAGTAGTAGCTGAGCGCCTGCAGGTCCACCGGCGGGTAATGCACGTTGGGCCACTGCGGCTCTTCCAGGGTCAGCAGGTGGCGGTACGCCTTGAGGCGAAACTCGAGCATCCACTCGGGCTCCTCTTTTTTGGCGCTGAGGGCGCGCACGACGTCCTCGCTGAGGCCCGGCTCAAATTGGTCGACCTCGATGTCGGTGGTGAAGCCCCACTTGTATTCCTGCGAGGCGGCATCGGCCAGCATCGCATCGTCTTCGCTCATCTCCTCCGGAGCATTAAGCAGCTTTTCGGTCTCGGGGGCGCTCGACATCACTTGTCCCACAGTCTACGCGGCGGGGCGGGGAAAGTGGACAGTTTGGTCATGTTGGGCTGGACGATGGCCCTAGGGGCCAAGGCGCCCGGAGGCAAACAGGGACTCTACGCTCAAAGTCCGGTCGCCGCTGCAATTCTCCCGGGGCCGACAGCCGGTTCCAGGGGGGAATGAGGTACACCCTCGGCCCGAGGCAATTCCGCGAGATGGCCGCAGCAGCACAGCCCCAAATGGTCAGCGTCACGATCAATGACGTTGAGATCCAGGTCCCGAAAGGCGAGATGATCGTCGAGTCCGCAAAGCGGCTCGGCCTCGACATCCCTGTCTTTTGCTACCATTCCCGCCTCAAGCCGGTGGGAATGTGCCGCATGTGCCTGGTGGAGGTGGGAACCAAGGGGCCGGACGGCAGCGTGCGCATGATGCCCAAGCCGCAGACCGCCTGCAGCCTTCCGGCCAGCGAAGGGCTCGTCATCATCACGGACAGCGCCCAGATTCAAAAGGACCGCAAGGGCGTCCTCGAATTCCTGCTGATCAACCACCCGCTGGACTGCCCGATCTGCGACCGAGGCGGCGAATGCCCGCTGCAGAACAACACCCTGGCCTATGGCCCCAGCACCAGCCGCTTCACCGAAGTCAAGCGCCACCTGCCCAAGGCCTACCCGCTGAGCCGCTATGTGACTCTGGACCTGGAGCGCTGCATCCAGTGCGGCCGCTGCGTGCGGTTCACCGAGGAGATCAGCGGCGACAGCCAGCTCGCCTTCCGCTTCCGCGGCGCCTCGATGCAGCCCAGCACCTTCCAGCTCACCGACTTTGAGAGCCGATTCAGCGGCAACGTCATCGAGATCTGCCCGGTGGGCGCCCTCACCAGCGCCAAGTATCGCTTCCGCGCCCGCCCGTGGGACCTGCAGACCAGCCCCGGCCTCTGCTCGCTCACGGCCTGCGGCACGAACGTATGGTTCGACCACCGAGGCGGCCGCCTGGTTCGCCTGAATGGCCGCACCAACGAAGCGGTGAACGAGGAGTGGACCTGCGACCGCACTAAGTTTGAGCACGACGCGCTCTACAACACTCCGAACCGGCTGCGCGGCGTCTTTGCCCGCCGGGGCGAGGCCGTGGAGGCCTCCACTTGGAGCGAAGCCTACGCCCAGATTCTGGAAGCCTGCAAGGGCGGGGAAGTCGGCGTCATCGTCAGCCCGCGCCTCAGCAGTGAGTCGCTTTATGCCGCCGCCGAGTTCACCCGCAAGGGCCTGGGCTCCGAGAACATTGACCACCGCATCCGCGCGGGGCTGCCCAAGGGCGAGCTTGACTTCGACCCGGTGGGCGGAACGATCGCGGGCCTGGAAAGCCTGAAGTCCGCCGTCGCCTTTGGCGCCAGCCTCGCCGCTGAGCAGCCGATGAGCTTCCTGCGGCTTCGCAAGGCCTGGCTCAATCGCGGCCTGCAGCTCTTCACCGCGCACCACGAAGCCGCCGAATCCGACGCCTTTGCCCACTCCCATCACTATGCGGCGGGCGCCGAGCAGGCCGAGGCTCAGCTTCT
>JBGSIR010000017.1:0-2749 GCA_041742415.1 Fimbriimonadaceae bacterium
GGGCGTCTCGATCCTGCGCCTGGCCTCCCTTTGCCGGGTCTCTGGCTCCCAGCGCGCGCGGCTTCGGCTTGCCGAAGCGGGCGGGCGGGCCGATTTGGGCCAGACCATAGAGGCTTTGGCCATGGCGCAGGCTTTGGTCAACAGCGTCAAAGCCGAACCCGATATCCGCGAGCGCGCCAAGGATCTGGTCGCCGACCTCAGCTGACAAAAAAAGCCCCCTCGCCTCGCTTGCGGGGAGAGGGGGTTGGGGGTGAGGGGCCGCCGACTCCGAGCTTAGGCGAAAGCCGCGCGCTTGGACTCAATTCCTTCGATCAGCGAATCGTAGGGCTGAATGAACTTCTCAATGCCCTCCTCCTCAAGCTGCTCGGCGACTTCATCCATGTCGATGCCGGCGGCGGCGAGGCGGGCCAAGGGGTAGGAGTGGCCGCTGGTGAAGTTTAGCAGCGACTTCTCGCCAGACTCCATCCAAGCCTCCACCGTGGCCTCGGGCATGGTGTTCACCGTGTCGCGCAAGGCCAATGCCGAAACGTAGGCGGTTGAGCTCATGGCTGGATCTTTGACCCCGGTGCTCGCCCAGAGCAGGCGCTGAGGATGAGCGCCGCGCTCCTCCAAGGCCCTCCACTCAGGGTCCTCCACCAGCTCGCAGTACTCGTCGTAAGCGGCCAGGCTGTTGGCGATGCCCGCCGTGCCCTTTAGCTCGGCCCAGGCGCCGAGCTGGGGGTCCACCAGAGTGTCCACGCGGCTGACAAAGAAGCTCGCCACCGATTCGGGAAAGGCAAAGGCGCCCTGTGCCGCCAGCGCAGCGCAGCCGCGCTGATAGGCCTCGAAAGCCTCGACATACCGCTCCACGCTGAAGAGCAGGGTCACGTTGACGTTGATGCCAGAGGCGATGAGCTCCTCGATGGCCGGGATGCCCTCGGCGGTGGCCGGAACCTTGATCATGATGTTCGGCCGGCTGAGCTTCTCCCAAAGCCGCTTGCCCTCGGCGATGGTTCCTTCGGTGTCGCGGGCCAGGCGCGGGCTCACTTCGATGCTCACAAAGCCGTCCACGCCGCCCGTGGCCGTGTGCACGGGCCGCAGGATGTCAGCCGCCTCGCCCACGTCGGCGCAGGCCAGCTCCTCGCAGATCTCCTCCGCCGACTTGCCGGCCTTGGCCAGGGCGGCGATCTCTTCGTCATAGAGCGCCGAGCCCGCGATGGCTTTTTCAAAAATCGCCGGGTTTGTGGTGACGCCGCGAATGCCCTTCTCCACCCACTCGGCGATGGCGCCGCCGCGAATGGCCTCGCGGCTGATGGTGTCGAGCCAGGGCGACTGGCCGATGCCGATGAGGCGGTGGAGCGGGGTCATTCCCCTACTTTACTGTAGAGCCTTTCGATGGCCTTGACCTTGCCCAGCCTTCGGACATGGCGCTCTTCGCCGGTGAACTGGGCGCCCAAAAAGGCGGCCACGAGCTGGCGGGCGACCTCGACCCCCACCACTCTTGCGCCCAGGCAAAACACGTTCATGTCGTCGTGCTCCACGCCCTGCGCAGCGGAGTAAGTGTCGGCGCAGCTCCCTGCCCGGGCGCCGGGCACCTTGTTGGCCGCGATGGCCGCGCCGAGGCCGCTTCCGCAGATCACCATGGCTCGGTCCACTGCTCCTTTCGCCGTGAGCTCGGCCGCGGCCTGGGCAAAGTCGGGATAGTCGCAGGGTGCGGGCGAGTCCGTGCCGAGATCGGTCACTTCATGACCCAGCTCCCGCACCCAGCCAATGACTTCGGCCTTCAGCGGGAACCCGGCGTGGTCGCTGGCGACGGCGACCTTCAAGCCCAACGCCCCAGAACCGACTTCTTCACCTTGTCCACCTCAAATCCGACATGGGCATAGACCTCTTCGCCGGGCGCCGACTCGCCGAAGCGGTCGATGCCCACCACCAGGGCGTCGCGGCCGATGGCCAGGCCCTTCCAATCGTGGCGGGCAGAGGCCTCCAGGAACACCGTCGGCAGTCCGCTCGGCAAAATCGCCTCCTGCTGCTCGACCGGAAGGGCGCAGAACCTTTCGAGGCAGGGCAGCGAGACCACCCGATACGGCCGGCCCAGGCTCTCGGCGAGCTCCAGCGCGAACCCAACCTCAGAGCCCGATGCGGCCAGCACGATCTTGGCCGGCTCGTCGCTCTCATGCAGCACATATCCGCCTTGGCGGGCGGCTTCGGCAGCGTGGGGCATGTCCTCCAGCGAGGCCGTTTTTTGGCGAGTGAGGACGATGCAGGAGGGTCCGTCGGCTGCAAAGGCTTCGGCATAGGCCGCGGCGGTCTCGCGCAGGTCGGCGGGGCGCCACACGTCCAGGCCAGGAATCAGGCGCAGCGCGGGCACATGCTCAATCGGCTCGTGGGTCGGGCCGTCTTCACCCACAAAAACGGAGTCGTGGGTGAAGATGAAGACCGAAGGCGCGCCCATCACCGCCGCGACCCGGATGGCGCCGCGCATGTAGTCGCTGAAGACCAGGAAGGTGGAGCCATAAGCGCACAGGCCCATGAGCGCGAGGCCGTTGACGATGGCGCCCATGCCGTGCTCGCGCACGCCAAACCAGATATTGCGTCCGGCGGGCTCCTCGGGGCTGAAGATCGGCGAGCCTGTGACTTCGGTCTTGGTGGAGCTCACGAGGTCGGCGCTTCCGCCGATCAAGCCGGGAATGCCTGCGGCGGCGGCGTTCAGGGCCATCTTGCCGGCGTCTCGGGTGGCCATGGCGCCGCCCTCCAGAGCCATCACGGC
>JBGSIR010000018.1:0-6202 GCA_041742415.1 Fimbriimonadaceae bacterium
GGCCGATGGCCGCGTGGTGAGCCAAGACAAGGAGCTTGGCCGCATGACGCTGGCCCTTGCGCCCGACTCTTTGGTGATGGAAAGCCGGGAGGGCGGCTGGATGGTGACTTCGGAGAAGCTCAAAATCGTGCTCCCGGGCGAGCCTGGTCCGCGCATCTTGAGCCCCGGCCGCGCCGAGGAGGCTCCCAAGCCGCCCAGCCCGGCCCCCGAGCCCGCCGCTCCTCCCCGACAGGATGAGGAGGCCGCGTCGCTGCCTTTGGCGGCCCGGGTCAGCAACGTGTTTGACAGGTCGCTCGCCCGCGAAGTCTTTGCCGACCTCATCGCCCAAACGGGTGCGGTGATCATCGCCGACAGCTCGGTGGAAGACCAGACCGTCAGCATCGACCTGCAGGATGTTCTGCTCTCCGAGGCCATGGATCACATCTGCCTGGTGGCCGGGCTGATGTGGAAGGAGAAGGACGGCGTCATCCTGGTCTCCACCGGCGAAAGCTCCGCGCCCCTGGCTTCCGAGTTCTCCGAGACCATTCTCTACCGATGCCAGAACCTCAGGGCGGAGACCCTGGAGCCGCTGCTGCCCGAATCCATCCGCCGCTCCGTGGCCGTGGACAAGCTTCAAAACCTGCTCTCCATCAACGGCTCGCCGCGGCGGGTGCAGGAAGTGATGCGGGCTATCCGGGCGCTCGACGCCCAGCGGCCGCAAATCCTGGTGGAGGCCCTCATCACCGAGGTCACCCGCACCAAGGACGGCCAGCGCGGCTTCTCTTTTTCCGCCAGCGACGCGGCCTCCGACGGATCGGGCGGGCTGGAGTATGGCCGGGCGACCATCGAAGACATCTTTCGGCTGAAGGCACTGGTGAGGAACGGCGACGCTGTGCTGCGCGCCCACCCCAGCATCACCGCCACCGCCGGCGAGCCAACTGTGCTCAGCGTCGGATCGGACACCTATCTGCCCATCCAAGTCGGCTCCGGAAATCAGGGCTACACCCAGATTCAGCAGATCAAAACCGGCGTCACGCTGAGCTTTACGGCGCTGCTGGCCGAGGATGGAGCGATCACGATTTCGCTTGAGCCAGAGGTCAGCGACTCCATCGTGCAGATCAACGGCGCGCCCACCGCCATCGTCCGCCGCGCTTCGACCACCGTGCGCGTGATGCCGGGCGAATCGGTCGTGATTGGCGGGCTGATGCAGCGGGCCGTGAACGAGCGCCGCACCTCGGTGCCCATTCTGGGAAGCCTTCCGCTGATTGGCGGGCTGTTCCGGGGCCGCGAACTGGAGGAGCGGGAGTCGGAGATCATCATCACCCTCACCCCCCGAGTCCAGCGCCCGGCGCCGGCGGTCAGCTCAGCTCTGCCGTGAGGCGGCTGGAGCTGAAGTTGCCGATCGGCACCGGCTCCTCGTCGGCCAAAAGCGCGGCGAGGGTCTGGGGGAACTCTTCCATGACGGCGGTGAGGATCGCCTTGAAGGGCGGCACGCCGTGCTGCAGGTGCAGGTGGGCCTCCATAAGCTTGGCTTGGATGGCCTCGGCGGCGTCTCCGCCCTGCCACACTCCGCGCACCCAGGCCAAGGCCGTGTCGTCTGTGAGGTCGAGGTCGTGCCCGTTGGCCCGCAGAAAAGCGATGAGGCCCGCGAATCCGCAGGCGTCGTTGCCCTGCTGAAAGGGCCGCTGGCTGCGCCACCCTTTCACCAGCCGCCCGGCCTGGCGCACCACGTCGGTGCTGTCGCCATAGGCGTACTGATAGTTCACCGCCTCTTCGAGCCGCAGGAAGTTCCAGCGCTGCTGCCCTTTGGTGAGCTGCTGGCTGAGCCACATGAAGTCCTGGACGGTGAGAGTTTGAAGCGGTCCGGTCACGGCGCCTCTATTATGTCTCCCCCTCGGCGTAAGCTGTGCGTCGTGGACCGCATCGCCTGGGCAGAATCGGCCTCGCCCACCTGGAGCCTGACCGAAGGCGGGCGGCGGCCGGCGGTGTGCTGGGACGACGATGTGACCGCCGAGTTGGGGCCCGACCCCGATGGGCTGAGGCTTGCCTTGTTGGCAGAGCGGCTGAAGAGCGGGCTCTACTATCCGCCCGAGGTGATCGAGTTTTCGGGGCGGTTTCGCCAGGAGGGACGCCCGCTGCGGGTGGGCGACCGCATCCTGCAGCGGGCCCCTCTGCTGCCGTTTGCACCCTGGCCCTTTGTCTGGTCTGTGGCGGAAGTGTGCGTGATGGAGGAGGAGCCCGACCGCTTTCTCTTTGGCTACATCACGACGACTCGACACCTGGGGCGCGGCATTTGGCGGGTGGAAGCCCGGCGGGTGGAGGGGCGGCTGAGCCTGCGCGTCTGGTCCACCGCCGGCCCCGGGCTCCCCCCTCTTCTGGCTCGGCCTCCCCTACGCCCGATGGCTCCAGCTTCGTGCCCGGCGGAAGGGGATTGAGCGGTGCCGAACCGCTTAAGTTCTAAGGTCAGAAGAAGATCGTGTACCCAGTGGTTTGCCCCCCAACGGTTAAAGTGATCTGCATGACGGGCGACCAATCAACAGACTCAATCTTTGTGCTTCGCAGAACACTCATCGCGTTCTCTGGGGCAGCCCACTCCTCCATTTGAATCCAGCCATGAATTCGCGTCCAAATCCAGCCTTCCTGCTCGTGCGCTTTTGAAGATGTGAGCGGCTTGGCAAGGCCCGGAGCGGCGGTGTCAAGCAGCTGCTGCTTGAGATCTTGAAGCTCAGTGTCGAGCCGATTCAATTCTTCGCCAAGGAACTTCTGAGCGGCGCCAAGTGCGCGGAGGTGTTCTCGATCTTCAAGACCTGGGTGCATGGGCATAATGATGACTGGAGTCTTCTCAAGATTGGCCTTTGGAAGTACATCGTTATCGTCCACTTGAACGATCCCATTCTGGCTCGCTTCCGTTGGGTAGAACGGCGCTGGAATTGAAACGCTCATCTCCTTGTCTTCGTGAGAAACCTGCATCAAGGCGCGCGCGCTAAATCTCACATCGACTTCAGGTGACACCTCCCACTTCTTGCCATCCTCAGGCTTCGGCCCGGCTTGATCCGCAAGACTTTGCCCATAGGGCTTAATGCGGCGGGCAAGGCTTTCCGGCAAGTCCTTCAGCTTGATTATGCTCTTGCCTGACGGGTGAGATGCAATCAATCTGATTGCATCCTTCAATGCTTGGATCGATTCCTGCCTCTGCGGGATGCCCAAAACATTCCCTTTGAGCCAAAGCCGCATCCGGGCTCCCCTTTCATCCTGAAAAACTGGAAGGCTTGCAAAACCTTCCCCAATCAGAAACTTATCGACCGAAAGCTCAACGCCGTCCCTTTTTAGCTGCTCAGCCAGCATGGTATTCGTTCGAATTTGCCTAGCCAGGTTGATGCGACTGACATAGCCTATGTTCAGTATGTTGACATAGCCCATGTTCATTTCACGACTCACCTCCGAGACGGAGACCGTAGTGACGACGAAATCGAAGACATCGGGTTGGACGTACTGCGGCTGAGCATGAATCTGGAGCAAAACCGCTTATGCGACTACGAACATAATGACCCGTTGCTTACAGAGTATCCAGGCTCAAGGCCCACAGCCTTTTTCGGCACATACCTCTCCCGGGAAGGTGTTTGCTGCACAGGATTAAAGGAATAGAATGCCTGAGTTCCACTTTCCGTAGTAATCCATCCGTAGCCATAGACGGAGCTATGTGGGCCGACGGCTCCTAAGACCCCATTGAAGTAGTGGTAAGCCATCTGCACAGCTCCCGTTCCACTTTGAGACAATACCTTAAAATCATTATGCCAGAGTGGCTCTGCAAAAATCGAACTGCTGGTTTCCCAAACACGTATGGGCACGCGAACATTGAAGCTCGCTGAAAATTGCTGAGTCTGGCTCGTCGTATTCACTGCTTGGACAGCCACCGTGAACCACTGCTGAGTGTTCTCAGAATATCGGGCGCCATTGCGCACATAGTTCGGAGCATCTTCCGTGAAGTTGACGGGACCTTGTGCACCAGCCAGCCCGCTGAGCGAAGCGACGATGCATATAAGAATCGATTTCCTCATGACTCCTCCACGTTACCCCCCCCCCCGCTAGAATCAACCCCTAAATGAATATTTAACTTAATCTTAATAATCCCGCCTCCAAATCCTCCTGCAGCGCCTCCGGCTCCTCGATGCCGCAGTAAAGGCGCACCACCCAGCGGCCCTCGGGGCGGTCGGAGGTGGTGACGAAGCTGGGGACCACCAGGCTTTCGTGGCCGCCCCAGCTGATGCCGCGCTGGAAGAGGCGGAGCGAACCGCAGAAGGCAAAGATTCGGGCGCGGTCTTGGGAGACGGGCTCGAACGAGAAGAGGCCGGCGGCGCCCTTCATTTGGCAGCTGAAGAGCTCGGCCTCCCCTACGCCCGCTGGCTCCAGCTGAGGGCACGGCGACGAGGGATAGAGCGGAGCCGCCTCATCTAGAACCTGAAAGACCGTAGGCCGTAAGTGCCTTAGGTTAGCGGGATGAGTGCAACAAAGGTTCTGCCCCCGTGCGAAACCCTCACCTTGAGTGCAGGCGAAAAGCTCATGCCTTGCATTCGGCTCTGACTTGAGACCTCGCGGGCGGTTGCCGGCGAGGCGCCCCAAGTTTTCTGCGCTATAGAGAATGCCTCTGACTGAAGCCACCCGGGAGCTTCTGCGGTGGGAAAGCCTGCTCGATCAATTCCATTCATCCGTTGCGCACCCAACCTTGACATCACTGCCAGAGCCAGCTCCTGGCTTGCTGATAGAATTCGGAGTGAGTGCTCGCGCAGGCTTTGATTGGCCAATGCAATAAGATCAATCCATTCGGAAGTCGCCGGACCAGCAGTAGCAGGCCGATAGAGCAGGCCATTGACTTCCAGCGATTTGGACTCGGTAAGCGCCTGGGGCAGGGATGGCGAAGAGGCCGATACAAGCCGGCTCTTATCTCTTTCTGTTGGAGCGGCAGGGCTTGACGTGCTGATTGGCCTCACGTCGCCTTGGTACTCGACAAATCCGTTTGCCTGCACAGAGAAATGCACAGGAGCGTTACCAGCCAAAGCGAGATCATCACCACCACCAGTTGCAGACTTGAGCGCATTGGCAACAGCCATTACTTTACCTTGGAGTGATGGCCCAAGATCGTTGAATTCTAAAACTGGAGAATCAGCATCCGAGTCTGAAGCCTGAGCGAGCATCCGCAGAGCTGCCTGTGCCTCTAGCCGAAACTTGAAGTCCAAAACATCTTCATGGAGCCATACCTGAACCGTTAAGCCCTCATCCCCTTGAATCGGAGGCAAGGCAGTAAAGCCCTGTGACCTAAAGTATCCAATCGCCGCCTTATAGGAAGACTCTATGGGGTATCTCGCCACGGCTTGATAGAGTTCGCGGCACTTTTCGACCGACTCATTGGCCTGGGCACCTGCGATGAAGACTGGCACTGCCTTCGGCAACTCAATTACTGCCTGCCCTAAGCCTGTATCCTGAGGCCAAGTCGGACCATTCAGCGCCAGGACACCTGACAATACCAGGAATTGAATCATTGCTTTTCCAAGAAGGCAGGGAACACAGAATCCAGCCATGACCATTGACCGAATCTCCGGACCACCGTCACTGTTCCCGGATATCCAACAGAAGCGAATGCCTGCGAGCCTTCATGGTCATAGAAGTATGCCGTACCCTTGTATGACGAGTATGGAGCAAGCGCATGGCTCACTGAAAATTCAAACTCTTCTTCCATCGGAGTATAAAGTGAGTCAAACACAGGGTTCCAGAAGGGGGACGGGCCATAGATCACAGATGGGTTCTGTTCGATTGACAAAGGGCGATAGATGAAGAAGTTCACCGTCCTATACGACACTTGACCAGTATTGTTCGTTGCCACAATATCACCGGTCGTGTGGGCAGTCTGACTTGAGTTGTGGTATGTCAAACCTGCGTAATCTGTCGTGGGGAAAACGCCCAATTGTGTCCAGCCGGCCTGCGAAGCGGCAGTCCCAGCGAGCAGCGTCATTGCGATTGATGCGAGCCAAAGTCTCATGACTTCCCGACCTTACCCCCCCCCCCCCGCAAGATTCAAGCCTCAACTGAAAATTTAACTTACTCTTAACAATCCCGCCTCCAAATCCTCCTGCAGCGCCTCCGGCTCCTCGATGCCGCAGTAAAGGCGCACCACCCAGCGGCCCTCGGGGCGGTCGGAGGTGGTGACGAAGCTGGGGACCACCAGGCT
>JBGSIR010000019.1:0-2571 GCA_041742415.1 Fimbriimonadaceae bacterium
AGCGCCGACCCCAGCGCGTCGCCGTCGGGGTTCACGTGGCATCCCACGGTGATGGTGCGGCTGCTGCGGGCCAGCTCAAAGAACCGGGCTCGCGCCTGGTCAGAAATCGCGGCGCCGGATGTGTCACTCACACGGCGCAGGATACTCGGAGCGGCTCAGCGCCCCACATAGGGCAGGCTTCCGCCCGCCATGGCATAGACCGCCAGGCCCAAAAACGCCAGAACGGAGCCGATGAGCCATGGGTCTTTCAAGATCAGGCTCTCGGGCTCGCCTCCCTCATCCTGGCCCAAGGCAAGAAAGAGGTAGCGGACGATGCCAGTGAAGACCGGCGCGGCGGTGAGGATGAGCGCAGGGTGGGCCTCCGCCGTCGGGCTTTCGATGGCATAGACGCCGTAGCCCATCGCGGCGCAGGCGGCGCTGAAGAGAAGAAGGGAATCGAGCGACTGCCGCGAGTAGCCGCCCAGCGCGGGGCGGGTCTGGGCCGCTTCGGCCCCCATCAACGCCAGCTCACTGCGCCGCTTGCCAAAGCCCAAAAGCAGCGCCAGGCAACCCGTGCAGAAGAGAAGCCAGCCGGAAATCGGCGCCTGGATGGCCAGGGCGCCGATGGCCGAGCGCAGGACAAATCCAAAGGCGATGATGAAGACATCGAGCAGCGGCACGCGCTTGGCGCGGGCTTGATAGAACGCCTGCATCACGAGGTAGACAGCGACGCCGCCCAGCACCAGGGGCCCCGCCAGCCACGCCAATGCAAGACCGCCGACAAGCGCAAAGGCGCCGATGGCAAAGCCCTGGTTCTTCGTGAGCTTGCCCGCGGCAATGGGGCGGCGCCGCTTGACGGGGTGGGCGCGGTCTTTGTCCGCGTCAAGGGCGTCGTTGACGGCATAGACTGCCCCTGCCGCAAGACAGAGAGCCCCGAAGGCATAGAGCGTGGCGGCAATGGCCTCGGTCTCGGCTCCTCGGCCCGTAAAGATGAGCGCCCCGAAGACCAGCAGATTCTTGATCCACTGCTTGGGTCTGAGGAGCGCCAGGGCGAGCTTCACGGCTGAGTTGTATTCTCGGCGGAAGCCAGCGTTCCTTTCAGGATAATCGCATGGGGAATGGGGCGGCTGTTGACGCTTCGGGTGCGATGGCCGACGGCCAGCAGCTCGCCGTCATAGACCAGCGAGGTCGAGTAGCCCGAATCGAGGAGCACGGCCTCCACGCATCCGGCGGCCAGGGCGGCCTGGGCCAGACGGGCGGTGCTGGCGCTGCGCTGAGTCGCTCCCACCACCAGCTCGCCCTCCTTGGTGACTCCCAAGAAGGTGCGGGGCCGAATCTCGTGGCTGTCTTGGGCGCTGAAGGGCTTGATCTCGTCTTCGAGAAATGCGCGGCCGCCGCTGACCAGCCAGGCTCCGGCCACAAAGGCGTCGGTGATGCCGGGCAGCTCGGCCTCGATGCCCGCAGGGTCCATATGCTTGTCTGGCCGGAAGGGGCGAAAGGCGATCTTCTCGGGCGACCACATTACCAGGGGCCGGCCCGCGATTTTGCGCAGACGCTCCTCGTCGGTGTCCAGCACCCAGTCGGTGCGATTGCCGGGAAGGCAGGGGCCGATCATGGAGTTGTCGGTGGCGCGAATGGCCGCCATGACAAAGAATCCCCCATTGATGCCCGCGACTCCGTCGTGCTCCTCCACCAGGTCGGGCACCTGTTCGCGGCCGTCTACCAGCACCGACTCGGGCGCGCCTCCGCGCACCAGAGCCACCGGCAGACGGCCATCTTCGATGATCTCTTTTCGCACCGGCGCGGCAGGCGCCCAGTTGACTTCGGCGCCTGGGGTCAGGCGGAGCCAGGGCTCCAGCGACTCCCAGGCGGCCTCCAGCTTCAGCGGGTTCCAGCGCTTGAGCGCGAGGATGCTGGCCGACTGCGCCGCTTGGCCCTCCTCCATCGTCACGCCAGTTTCATAGCCCGCCTCAATGGCCATGGCGATGGCCTGCTGGGAATAGCTGCCGACGGGCCAGCTGATGTGCTCCACTGGCTTGCCGAGGCCCTCTTCCAGGATTTTCTTGCTGTCGAAGATTTCGTCGCGCAGCACGTCTTCGGGCCGCTCGGCCAGGTCTTCATAGTGCGCCTTGGTGTGGCTGGCAATGGTCACCAAAGGGTTCTTGGCCAGCTCCTTCAGATGATCCCAGTTCATCTTGGGCCGGCCTTGGGGGCTGCCGATGAAGTCGGTGTGGACATAGACCGTGGCGGGGATCTGGCGGGCCTCCAAGATGGGCACGACCTTCTCGTAGAAGCTCAAATAGCTGTCGTCGAAGGTGAGCACGACCGACCGCATCGGCGCTTGGCCCTTTCCGGCGAGAGCTTCCTGAAGCTGGTCCAGGCTGATGACCGTGCCGCCGCGCTCCTGGATGAAATCGAGCTGCTCTTCAAGTTCGGCAGTGGTGATGTCGAACCATTCCGTCTCGCGGGTGCGGCGGTCGATGACGTCGTGGTACATCAGCACCAGAGCGTTGGGCGGGCGGTCCTGCTCGGCCAGGGAGGCGAACTGCGGCTCCTCGGCCTCCGGCGCGCCTTTGCCGGGCGCGGGGTCGC
>JBGSIR010000020.1:0-7500 GCA_041742415.1 Fimbriimonadaceae bacterium
GCCTCCGGTGGCGAGCATGGGGTCCAGCACCCAGGTCGTGCCCCGGGTCAGGTCGGGAAGGTTGTGGTGATAGACATCGGCCAGACCTGTCTCCTCGCTGCGGCGGAGGCCGATTGAGCCCGCAATAATGCGGGGAGCCAGAGTCTGAAAGGCAGGCAGCAGGGCCAGTCCGGCGCGCAGGATTGGAACCGCAAAGAGGGCGCCGGAGAGCACTTTCGCCTCGGTCATCTCCAGGGGAGTCTCGACCTCGGTCACCACCGTTTCGGCGCCTCTCAGGGCCTCCGCCGCCAGCAGGAGGGCAACTCGGTCGCTGGCGGCGCGGAAGCCCGCCAAGTCGGTGGCAGATCGCCTCATGTCGGCCAAAGCGTCCTCGGCGAGGGGGTGGTCAAGAAGGCGAAGGCCCATGCTTTCTATTCAACCCTCTGCGCGCCCCTCCCTGGTCGGGTGTATCATCGGAAACATGGCTTCTGCGGGGTTGATTTTGGCGGCGGGCAAAGGCACTCGGATGAAATCCGATCTGCCGAAATGCCTTCACGAAGTGTGCGGGCTGCCCATGATCGACTGGGTGATCCGTAGCCTGAAGCTGGCTTTTGTGGAGCGCATCGTGGTGGTGGTGGGCCATGGCGCCGACCAGATCCGGGCTCATCTGGGCGATTCCGTCGAATATGTGGTCCAGGAGGAGCAGAACGGCACCGGCCACGCGGTGCAGTGCGCCGCCTCCGCTTTTGAGGATCATTCCGGCCCCTTGGTGGTGTGCTATGGCGACACTCCGCTGATTCGCTGGGAGGCTATTTTGAGCCTGGTTCAGTACATCGAGTCGGGCATGAGCGTGATGTCGATGACCTACTGCGAGCTGGAGGACCCGGGCAAATATGGCCGAGTCGTTTTGGACAGCTCCGGCCAGGTCGTCAGCATCGTGGAATTCAAAGACGCTCTGGACCATGAGCGCGAGATCAAGACGGTGAACCCGGGCCTCTACTGCTTTGACTCACAGATGCTCTTTAGCCAGCTTCCGGAGCTCACCCCGAGCGCGGCGACCGGCGAGATCTATCTCACCGACATGGTGGCGCAGATCCGGCTTTGCGGCGGCCAAGTGGAGGGCGACTTCAGCGACGATTTTGAGCAGTTCCTAGGCGTCAATAGCCGCTGGGAGCTGGCTGAGGCCTCCCGCATCACCCGCCTTCGCCTCCTTCGCCAGGCGGCCGAGGACGGCGTGACCATCGTTGACCCCAGCTCGACCTTTATCGGCGCCAACGTCAAAATTGGCCCCAACACCGTGGTGCACCCGATGTCCATTCTTGACGGCACCACGACGATTGGCGCGGAGTGCATCATTGGCCCCAGCTCGCGCATCAAAGACAGCGTGATCGGCGATCGCGTGCGAGTGACCATGAGCCACGTGGAGGGAGCCGAGATGAAGGACGACTCGAAGTGCGGCCCCTTCGCCAACCTTCGGCCGCAGTCTGTGATCGGCCATCGCGTGAAGATCGGCAATTTTGTCGAGACCAAGAAGACCACCGTCGGAGACGGCTCCAGCGTTTCGCACCTCACCTATCTGGGCGACGCCACCATTGGGCAGAACGTGAACGTGGGCGCAGGAACGATCACCTGCAACTACGATGGCTATTCCAAGCACCAAACCGTGGTGGAGGACGGCGCCTTTGTGGGCTCAAACTCCACGCTTGTGGCGCCTATCACGGTGGGAGTAGGGGCGATGACCGCCGCCGGCAGCGTGGTCACCAAAGATGTGCCTTCGGGCGCCTTGGCCATTGGCCGAGCAAGGCAGGAAAACAAAGAAGAATGGACAGCCAAGTGGCGCAAAGACCGGGCGGGCTCTTGACAGACTCGACCGCAAATCTCGACCACCTGAGACTGTTCTCGGGCAGCGCGAACCCGCAGCTCGCGGCGAAGGTGGCCGAGTACCTCAAGGTGAAAGAGGGAAGCATCAGCCTGAAGCGGTTCGCCGATGGCGAAGTGCGGGTGGACATCAACGAAAGCGCGCGGGGAGGCGACGTCTTTCTTGTTCAGCCCACCTCGACGCCGGTGAACGAGCACCTCATGGAGGTTCTCATCCTGCTGGACGCCTTTCGCCGAGCCAGCGCCCGCCGCATCACGGTCGTGATGCCCTATTACGGCTATGCCCGGCAGGACAAAAAGCTCCGCGCCCGTGAGCCCGTGACCGCCCGGCTGGTGGCCGACCTGCTGGAGACCGCAGGCGCCGACCGCATCGTCAGCATCGACCTTCATGCCGAGCAGATTCAGGGCTTCTTCCGCATCCCAGTGGACCACCTCTATGCCGGACCGATCCTGGCGGATCACTTCGTCTCTCTCGGCTTTCGCGAGATGGATGACGTGGTCGTGGTCTCTCCGGATGCCGGAGGCGTGCCCCGCGCCCGTGCGCTGGCCGACCTTCTCAAGAGCGACATCGCCATCATTGCCAAGCGGCGCCCCGAGCCCAACCAGGTGACGGTGACCGAGATCATTGGCGACGTGAAAGGCAAAACCTGCGTGATGATCGACGACATGATCGACACGGGGGGAAGCATCGTTGTGGGCGCGGAGGCCCTGATGCACCGTGGCGCCAAGGAAGTCATCGCCTGCTGCACGCATGGCCTGTTTTCCGGCGGCGCTCCGCCCCGGCTTCAGAACAGCTGCCTGAGCAAGGTGGTGGCCACCGACACGATTCCCATGACGAAGGGCCGGCAGTTCGACAAGCTCACTGTTCTTCCGGTGGCCCCGCTGCTGGGCGAGGCCATTCGCCGCATCCACACCGACGAATCGGTGAGCACGCTGTTTAAAGACTGGCGCTGAATGGAGAAGCCGAGCCTGGAATGGACCGTCGGGCCGCCGCCGACGTCGCCGGTCAAGCTCGGCGCGGTGCTGGCGGCCATTGTCCTTGTCCTTATGGCGGGGGCGGTGGGCGCCAAGTCGGTCTTGCTGGGCATAGCCGGCGCAGTGGCCATCGTTCTTTCGGTTCAGGAGGCCTTTTTGCCGATCCGATATCGCCTGGATGAGCGGGGCGCCAGCGCGCGGTGCGGCATCGGCGGCAGCTCCATGCTGTGGCCCGATGTGCGTCGAACGATCCCGTCGGCTGTGGGCATCCGGCTGTCCCCTTTTTCCGAGCCGAGCCGGCGCGACGGCACCCGAGGAGTTCTTTTGAAGTTCTCAAGCAACGAAGAGGCTGTGTGGGCCACAATACGCGAACTCTGGCAGAGTGATGAATCAGGATTGGTTGGAGCCCCTGGAGGCGGAGAAGGAGCAGGAGGCGATCGAGAAGATCGCGTCTTGGATCAAGAGCAAGGGAATGGAGGTTCCGGCAGTGATGGCGCTTGAAATGCACAAGCCCGTTGCCGGCATCTCTGGCCAAGCCATGATCGCCCTTGCCCCGTTTGTAGGCCCCTTCGCCGGTCCCGAGCTGATTGAAACGTGGAGCCGCCTTTTGCAGCGCCGCGAATCAATCGAGCGCCTGATCCGTCACATCGAAAAGCGCCCCAAGGCGGAAGAGGCATCTTGATGGCCTTCTTCGGCTTTGGCGCGCGCCCTGTCGGGAGCTGAGCAGACTCATGCAATATTTGGACACTGGCTTTGTCGGGATCCTGGTGCCTCTGGCTCTGGTCGCCTTTGTGCTGTGGAACATCCACCGCGCAGAGCAGGCCAAGAAGAGCAACAAAGAGGTCTATATCCGCCGGATTCCCGGGTTGAACGCACTGGATGAGGCCATTGGGCGCGCCACAGAAATGGGCCGCCCGATCCTGATGGTGCCCGGCATTGGCGTGCTGAACGCCGTTTCGGTGCAGGCGATTGGGGTCTTTGCCCACATTGCCAAATCGGCGGCGCAGTTTGGCACCCCCATTCGCCTCACCTGCGCGGCGGCAGACGTTTATACGGTGGCCCAGGAGGTCATCCAAGACGTATACCGCGAGCAGGGCGCACTGTCGAAGTTCGACGCCGAAACGGTCCAGTTCGTCTCCGACCGGCAGTTCGCCTTTGCGGCCGGCGTCAGCGGCATGATCCACCGAGAAAAGGTGGCCGCCGCCTTCCTGCTGGGCGAGTTCTACGCGGAATCGCTCATCTTTGCTGAGACCCTGAACAGCGTGGGCGCCATCCAGGTGGCGGGCTCCACCCAGATCACCCAGACCCCGTTCTTTATCGCCGCCTGCGACTATGTCCTCATCGGTGATGAGTTCTACGCCGCCAGCGCCTATCTGCGCCGCGAGCCGGTTCTCGTTGGCTCGCTAGTCGGTCAGGACTGGGGCAAGATGCTGGTCGCTGGATTTGTCATCGTCGGCTCGCTGGTCAACAGCTTCCAGATTCAGGGCGAAGTCTCTGAAGCGCGCCAGGGCAATGCGATTGTCCCGCTCGACGCCCCCCGCAAAGCGCGGGTCACCGATACTGCCATGGAGCGCCTTTTCAAGCCTTTGGTCACCGAAGAGATGGTGAGTCAAGTCACCCGAGAGCAGGAGCCTGCTGAGCCGGGCGCCGAAGCTGCGGAGGGAGGCGAATAATGCTGGACAGCCTGGCATTCCTGGCTTTGCCGCCCAACTCGGGTCAGCTCATTGGCGCGGTCATCGGCGCGCTCGTCTTTGGCGCGGTGGTCATCATCGCTCTTCAAAGGGTGCCGGCAAACCTTCGACGTCCGATCGTCGTTGCCTTCACCTTCATTCCTGGCCTCTTCTGGGTTCTCAAGTGGCTTGTTCCTGAGCCCATCAACCGCGGCCCGAACGACATTCCCAATGGCCCCGTCGACGCCATGGGCTTCTGGTTCCAAGACAACGTTACGGTGGTGAACGACATTGCCAACACCACGGCGGCATTCCTCTTGGGCCTCGGCATCTTCAGCCTGCTCCGTGTCCACCTTGGCCGCGCGGTCAAGGGCAAGAAGGGCGCCTTTTACAGCTCCGTGCTTTTGGTTTGCCTGGTGAGCATGGCAACCCTCGGCTTCATCAACTGGAACCAGCGCACCTTCAACGACCCGGACAACCGGCTGGCTGATGAGGCCAACTGGGGGCCGGTGCAGTACGGCTTCGACCTGCTCTTTGGCGGGCTCTTCCAGCAAATGGAGGCGGTGATGTTTTCGATGATCGCCTTCTACATCCTCTCCGCTGCCTACCGGGCTTTCCGCATTCGATCGGTTGAGGCGACGGTGCTCATGGGCAGCGCCCTCATCCTGATGCTCAGCCTGATGGGCGCGGTGGATTTTGCCATCAGCGGCGTCATCAACGAAGCCTCGGACGGCGATCCAGGATCGTTCCTGAACAACTTCAAGCTGACGGTGATTGCCGACTGGGTGAAGGCTTATCTGCAGGTGCCCAGCCTGCGCGCATTGGATTTTGGCGTGGGCCTGGGAGCGCTGGCCATGGGCCTCCGCCTCTGGCTTGGCCTTGAAAAGGGAGGAGTGAGCTAATGAGCATTGCAGAACGCATGATGAACGTGGACCGCCGGATCCTCTATATGATCTTGGCGGTGGTGGTCTCCGGAGCTCTGTTCATTCCGGTGAACATCCCGGCGACCCCCGACGACAGCTCGGCGGGCGTCTATGTGGGGCTCTCCGAGATTCCGCAGGACAAGGTTCTGCTCATTCAGTCGGACTGGACCCTTTCGACCCGCGGCGAAAACCTCGGCCACTTCGAAGCGCTGCTTCGAGTTGTGATGGGCCAAAACCGCAAGTTCGTCCTCTACAGCCTGGCCGACCCTCAGGCGCCTCAGGTGGCGCGGGACGCTCTGCGCGTTCTGAACGCCGAGCGTAAAGACCGGGGCCTTGAGCCCTACATTCTGGGCCAGGACTACCTGGACCTTGGGTTCTTCCCGAACGCCGAGAACACGGCTCAGGCCATGGGCTCCAACCTTCGCAACCTGTGGGCCAACCGCAAAACGAAGTCGCCCAATGGTGAGATCGACATCTGGCAAAGCCCCGTGCTCCAAGGAGTTTCGAAGATCGAGGACATCGGCGCCCTCGTGGTCGTCACGGCCAGCAACACCATCGACATCGCCATCCAAAGGCTCTCCGACAAGGTGACCATCATCTGCATGTGCACCGGAGTTACCGGGCCGACGGTTCTGCCGTACTTCTCGACGGGCCAGCTCAAGGGCTTGGCTATAGGACTGAAGGGCGTTTACGACATGGAGCTGCTCATGACCTACGGCATGAACGACCCCGCGTCGGGCGAAAACAAGATCACGAACCCGAAGTATGGGGTTGCTCCGAAGCTGGAGAACTCGAACACCTACGGGCGAGGCAGACAGTACTACGGCGCTCTGCACGGAGCGCTGGCTCTCATCATCCTTGCGATCGTTCTTGGCAACGTCGCGATGCTCACAGCAAAGAAGGCGGAGGCGGCCTAAATGGACTATGCATTCCTGAAAGTGACGGCGGGCGCCATCGCCACCTTTGCCCTCTACAGCATCCTGTTCAAGGAGAACTCGTTCTATCGGTTCTTCGAGCACGTCTTCCTGGGCTTGGCGGCCGGGTACTCCATGGTCGCCATCTGGCAGGACACGCTCTATGAAAACTGGTGGCTCAAGATGTTCGGCCAGCCGGCCACGGCGACGGCCACCGAAGTCGCGGGCTACTGGCCCTACGCTTTGCTGGTTCCAATCGGGCTGATGGGCTACTTCGTCTTCAGCAAGAAGAACAACTGGATGAGCCGCATCCCCATCGGCATCCTTCTCGGCCTCTGGTCGGGTCAGCAGATCACCAACTGGTGGCGCACATTTGGCCCTCAGATTCTGGGATCAATGAAGCCGATCATCCCGAACGACTTCTCGCGCTTTACGGTGCCGGCGCAGTCGGTGAGGGATGCCAGCGGCGCCCTGACTCCGCTGCCGCCCGATCAGCTTGAGATCATCCAGAACACGGTCTATCCCAGCGTGGCCATCAGCAACGTGGTCTTCTTGGTCACCCTGCTCAGCGCCATGAGCTACTTCATCTTCAGCTATGAGGTGAAGGGCAAGTTCATGACCGGCCTCAACACGGTCGGCCGATGGATGCTGATGATGGGCTTCGGCGCGATCTTTGGCAACACGGTCATGGCCCGCTTCGCGCTGGTCATCGACCGCATGGCTTATGTCTTCATCGAGTGGGGGCAGCAGAACCTGCTCCGCGTGCTCGGCGGAGGCTAAGGGGCTCCCCTGAGCGAAGCCACTCACGAAGGGCTGGTGCTGCGGCGGTCGGATCAAGGAGAATCCGACCGCCGCATCGTTCTTCTCACCCGGGCTTCGGGCAAGATCACGGTGCTGGCGAAGGGCGCCCGCAAAGGCGGCTCGCGCCTGGCCGCCGCAACCGAGCCCACCACCTGCGGCATTTTTCACATGCACGAGGGCCGGGCGGCAAGGTTTCTCACTCAATTTGAACCCCGCACCACCTGGCCCGGGCTGCGGTCGGACTATGACGCCCTCCTCGCCGCGCTTGCGCTGTGCGAAGCCTGGGATGCCCTGGTGCCCTTTGAGAGTCCCGCCGAAGACCTTCTCGACCTGGCCCAGGGCGTGCTGGCGGTGCTGGAT
>JBGSIR010000021.1:0-2724 GCA_041742415.1 Fimbriimonadaceae bacterium
CCGACGATGGGCGCCCTGCACGAAGGCCACGCCGCGCTGATTCGCCACGCGGTGGAGCTGGCCGACGACGCAATGGCCACCATCTTCGTGAACCCCACCCAGTTCGGCCCGAACGAAGACCTCAGCCGATATCCCCGCCAAGAAGAGGCTGATCTGGAGGTCTGCCGCGCCTGTGGGGCGGCGGCGGTCTTTGCGCCTTCGGCCGAAGAGATGTATCCCGCTTCGACCACCTCCGTGGTCCCCGCTGGCCCGGCACACGGCTGGGATGGCGATTTGAGGCCCGGCCATTTTCAGGGCGTGGCGACGGTTGTGCTCAAGCTCTTTATGATCTCTGAGGCCACACATGCCGTCTTTGGCCTCAAGGATCTGCAGCAGTGTGCGGTAATTCGAAAGATGGTGAATGATTTGAATGTGCCGATCGAATTGGCCTTTTGCGAAACCGTGCGAGAGGGCTCTGGCTTGGCTCTGAGCAGCCGGAACGCCTATCTGAGCCCGCAGCATCGCGAGGAGGCGGCCTTGATCCATAAGGAGCTGCGAAGGGCGGCCGAAGCGATTTGCGGCGGCGCGCGGCCCAAAACCGCATGTGAAATCGCCATGAGCCAGCTTGAGGAGTCTGGCTTTATTGCTGAATATGTGGCGATGGTCGATGCGAGCACAATGCTGATTCAAGAAGAATTGACAGACGAATCTCGACTGATTGCCGCCGCCAAATGGCATGGAGTGAGGCTTATTGACAATATTTCCGTTCTCAGCTAGGCCATTCGCCTTTCTTGCATATTCTCGTGAGACACACTTGCACCAAGTCTCTGCGCTTACGCAGGACAGTTTGCAGGAAATTTGACGCATGTCCCGACCTCTTGAAAAGACCATTTCCGGACTGAAGCTCCGAACTGAATCCGTTGAAGGCGCTCTCACCTTCACCTATCGCCGCCGCAAGTACACCCTTCCTTTTGAGGTGCGCACCATTGGCAACAACGAAAACGTTTTCGTTCACCTGCCCCCGAATGCCGGCCTCTTCAAGCTCAACGACGGCGAGCTGCACCTGATCGAAGACGGCGCCGAGGCCGAGGCCACCGCCAAGAGCCTTCGCCGCAGCCGAGGATCCAGCAAGAAGGCCGCCGATCTTGAGCTGCCGAAGGAGCTGATGGAGGCTCTGGGCTCGCTGCCCGAGGGCACCAAGCTCGTCTACGGAGCCGACGGCACCCCCCGCCTCGCCAAGAAGCGACGCCGCCGCACCAGCAAGGCCTAAGGCCGCGCTCCGACTGCCCTGGGGCCACGCTTGGCCCCAGGCTAAACTTCCCGGCGCGCCGCCTTAGCTCAGGGGTAGAGCAACCGCCTTGTAAGCGGTAGGTCGTCGGTTCAAATCCGTCAGGCGGCTCCAGCAGCCTTTTCCGCCACCCTTCCGCCATAGCGCCAGCCCAGCGCCGAGCATGCCAGAAGGATTGAGCCCCCCACCAAGAGCGCTGCGCTCAGGCTGAACTCCTCGGCCACCCACCCAAAGGTGAAGACCCCAAACGGCGCCAGCCCCGCGATGGCCCAAAGGTGCATCGCCAAAACCCTTCCCCTCAGCCGGTCGGGCGACATCAGCTGGATGAGAACGTTTGTGGAGTTGAACTGCATGATGGTGGAGGCGCCCAGCACAAAAAAGAGCGGAAACGCGAGCCAGGGCGTGGTGGTCTGGCTGAGCAGAATGAGCCCAGCCGCGCACGAAGTCATGGCAATTCGAATCAGGCGCGTCTTATAGGGCTTGTGCGCCATCATCGAAAGGCTGAGCAGGCCCACAAGCGCCCCGGCGCCCACACAGGCCTGCGCCCATCCCAGCCCTTGAGCCCCCAGCCCGAGCTTTTCTTTGGCAATCGCCGCCATTTGACTAATGTAGAAAACCCCAAAGATGCTGGTCGCTGATTCCATGAGGAAGAGGATGCGAAGGTTGGCATCGCGAAAGGTGTAGACCACGCCCTCAAACAGCAGCGAGCGAATGGAGCTGATCTCGCCTTTCACCGGCTTCAGATCGGCCCGAATGCCAAGCACGGCGCCAATGAGCCCGAAGAAGCTGAAGACGTTGATGACGAAGCAGGCGCCAACCCCCACCAAGCTCACCAGAACTCCGCCCAGCGCCGGGCCGGCAATGCGGGCGGCGTTGAAGGTCATGGCCTGCAGCGGCACAGCCGAGGGCAGGTCTTCATCGCCCACCACCGTCCGAATCACCGACTGGCGGGCAGGCGCCTCGATGGTCTGCACAATTCCGGCCAGCATCGAAATCGCCAGGATGTGCCAAATCTGCAGCATGTCGGTGAAGTAGAGCCCGGCTAATGCCACGGCGCCCAGGGCGTTCACCAAGAGCGCGAAAACCATGGCCCAGCGGCGGTCCATGAGGTCGGAGACGGCGCCCGCAATCGGAGCCAAAAAGAAGACCGGAAGCGTGAAGGCCCCCATCACCCACGAGAGCTGCTGAGAGCTGCCGGTGACGTCGAACACATAGTAGCCCAGGGCCACGTTCTGCATCTGCGAGCCCGCAAACGAGATGAAGCCCCCCGCCCAAAGCAGGCGAAAATCGCGGTGGCGGAGGGCTCGAAAGGCCACTGCGCCGCGCGACATGGGAGCCAGTATATCGGCCTAGGGGTCCAATCGAACGGGCTGACCGGTGCGCGCGCTCTCGATGGCGGCCATGCAAACGCGGACGGCTTCGCGGGCTTCCTGGAGCGTCACGGCCGGCGCGGCGCC
>JBGSIR010000022.1:0-4317 GCA_041742415.1 Fimbriimonadaceae bacterium
TGGGCCGCCGCCAGGGCATAGGCCTGCGCGGATGCGCTTTCGGCAAGGGCAAAAGCCAGGCCCCGGTGGAGCCTTAGCGCCTGCTCTGGCGGAACGGCCTGCAGGCTAAGGGCTGAAGCCTCGTATTTTTTGCATGATGAGTCATTCTTAGGGTCGCGATCCGTCATGTCGTACAGATGAAGTTCCGTATTGCTGTTCCTTTGGCCCTGGGGGCTTTGGCGGTTTGGGGCTGCCCTGGCCCGGGCACAACGGTGGCTGGCAATCCCAGCCTCACCGATGCGCTTCAGTCCACTTATTTCCGCATTGGCGGCTGCCCTCGCACCACGGCGAATGGCTCGGCGGGGCTGAACCTCATCTGGGGCTCATCGCCGGCCACGGCCAGCGCGGTCGTGCAGATTCGCACTGGTGACGGCGGGGTTGCGCGCAGTGAATCCATCAACCGGTCCGGGCTGGCGCAGGGGGGCCTGACCATGAACGGCATCACGGCGGGAGTCTATGAGATGCGCGTCCGCCTCTTTTCGCAGCCCAATGCTGGCGGAACAGAGCTGGGCGTAACTTCGGCGCCCATTGACCTCTGCGCCACCACCGGCGACGCGGTCTCGCGGTCGATCCAGGCGCAGTTTGTCTCGACTCCGGGCTCGGCCGAGATCTTCCCGAAGGCCAGCGAGATCACGGCGCTTCAGAGTGCGCGCTTCTTCCTTTCGCCCAAAACGGGCTCGAATTTCAACTTTGTTGACCCCACAAAGGTCGTTTGGAGCGTTTTGGGAGGCATCGGATCGGTGTCCTCAGACGGCTCCTTCACTCCCTCGGGACAAGGCACGGGCTCGGTGCGGGCTTCGGTCACCGACACCACCCTGCAGGCCAGCAGCGGCGTCACCGTCACCGCCGCCACCTCGGGTCGCAGCAAGTGGACGGTTTTGGTTTACATGAACGCCGCCAACGACCTGAACAGCTTCTCGACCGGCGACATCAACGAAATGGAGGCCGGCATCACCGGCACAGACGTGCGCACGGTGGTGCAGTGGAAGCAGAGCCAAACCGCCTTCCCGGGCAGCACCTTCGACGGCGTCCGCCGCTATCTCATCAAGCCCGACACCACGCCCACCGTGGCCTCGGAGCTGCTGCAGAGCGGGCTCACTCAGCCCGGCGGAGGCGCGCTGGACATGGGCGACCCCCAGACCCTGGCCGACTTCATCGCCTGGGGCAAGCAGAACTTCCCGGCCGACCGCTATGCCTTGGTCATCTGGAACCACGGCAACGGCTGGCAGCGCCGCCCCGATCAGCGGCCGGATGGACGCGCGTTCAGCTATGACGACGAGTACAACTCGGCCATCCAGACCTGGCAGCTCGATGCCGCCCTTGGCTCCAACACCTTCGACATCCTGGCCTGGGACGCAAGCCTGATGCAGATGGTGGAGGTGGCCTATGAAGTGGGCAACAAGGCCAAGTTTGTGGTGGGCAGCGAAGAGAGCCCGCCCGCCGAAGGCTATCCCTACACGCCGATCATGCAGGCCTTTGCCGCGGCGCCCGACAACACCACCGAGCAGCTCACCCGGGCTTTCGTGGACGCGATGATCAACCACACCCCGTACAGCAGCCGCAAGATCACCCAGAGCGTGGTCGATACGGCCAAGCTCCCGGCGGCGGTGACGGCCATCAATGCCTACGCCCAGCAGCTCATCACGCACAAGGACACCATCGCCAGCGCCGTGCAGAATGCCCGCGACAGCGCTCAGGCCTACAACCCGACTGGCACCCGCACGTTCCGCGACATCGTGGACTTGGCCCTCATCATCGAAGCCGACGCCTCCGCGCCGACTTCGCTGAAGACCGCGAGCCAGGCGATGCGGCAGGCCGTGGGGCTTGCAATTCCCTGGGAAGCCTCCAACGCCAACTCGGAGAACAGCTTCGGTCTGTCGGTGGACTTCTCCGGCAAAGATGCCTTCGCCTCCATCCGCGCTGACTACATCCAGCTCAAATTCGCCCGCGACACTCAGTGGGATGAATGGCTGGCGGTGGCCCCTTAGGGCCCGCCTGGCGCAAAGGCAGCCGGGCAGACGTGGCATAATCCTCGTCTGCCCGGTCTGCGCGCCCGCTTGGGAGCCGCGCGGAATCCCCCGGCAAGGCCGCCTCACATGAGCGAAGAATCCACGCAGAAGTACGACTTGGGAGCCGAAAAGGCTGAATTTGACGCCCAGGAATCGGCAAGCGGCAAAACCCGCAAAAGCCGCCGGCGCAAGGTGAGCTACCTCACCCTCAACAAGATCGAATACGTCGACTACAAGGACCTCGATGTCCTCCGGCGATTCATCAGCGATCGGGGCAAGATCCTGGCCAGCCGCCAAACCGGCAACAGCGCCAAGCAGCAGCGAATGATCAGCACCGCCATCAAGCGCGCCCGCGAGCTGGCTCTTATGCCCTTCGTCGTGCAGGAAGAAGCCGACGACCTGATGGGCCGCCGACGCTGAGCTGGCTTACAAAACAGACCTAAAGCCCTGTTCCGACTAGTTCGGAACAGGGCTTTTTTGTGAGTTTCTGACCATATTGTCAACTTATCCGCCCAGGCGTCCTGGATCCACCTGGATGAGCAGTATGATTTGTGTGAACGGAATGTCATACGGCAAAGGCGGAGGCAGACGGTCGATTGAAGAGTGCTTCATCGGCTCGGTGACGGTGGGCGAGCGGGGGCAGATTGTCATCCCGAAAGAGGCCCGCGAGGAATTTGACATCCAGCCGGGCATGAAGCTCCTGGCGATGCGCGACCCGGTGGTGAACGGCATCATGCTGGTGAAGCTGGACGAGGTCGCCAAGATGCAGGACCACTTTGCCAGCCTGCTTGCCCAGGCGCAGCAGAGCCTGGAGGAGGACGAGGAGTGATCGGCTCCTTCGTGCTCGCCGCCGCCGTGGCCCAGGGTCCGGCGCTCACGGTGGATGAGGCCGTTCAGATTGCAATGCAGTCTGCCTTCGGCATTCGCACATCCCAGACACAAGTTGGCAAAGCCGATGCTCGGCTGGAGCAGGCCACATCGGGAGTCGGGCTCTCGATTGCCGCCACCGCCACCTATCAGCGCTCACAGCAGTCCCGCCCCGACGAGGCCTTTCCCGGCTTTCAAACCGGGAGCAACTCGCAGCAGCTTGGCCTCAGCGTGGTTCAAGCCATCGACATCTCGGGCGCCATCGGCAAGTCTGTGGAATCGGCGAAGCTGGGCCGGGAGGCTGCGCTTCGGGCAGTGAACTCGGTGGAGGAGGCCGTGAAGCTCCAGGTTCGCACGCAGTTCTTTGCCAGCCTGCAGGCCCGCGAAGCCTTAGCCATCCAAGTTGCGGCCGTTGAGGCCGCGGAGGCTCGGCTGAAGAACGTTCAGATTTTGGTCCGCGAAGGCGCTGCGCCGCCCTTCGATGCGCTGCGCCTGGAGACCGAGCTGTCCCGCGTGAAGCAGGAGCAGATCGACGCCCGGCGCGCCTATGATTTGGCCCGCCAGCAGCTGAACAACACTCTGGCGCGGCCCATCAGCACCGAGTTTGAGCCGGCTCCGCTGCCGGCCCTCCCGCCCGAGACCCCCAGCTCCAGCCCGCTCATCCAGGCGGCGATCCGACTGCGGCCCGATCTGCAGCAGGCGGATCTGCTGGTTCAGTCGCTGGAGGCCTTCAAAATTGTGGAGGCCAGCGGCCTCAAGCCGAGCCTCGCGGTGAGCCTCAACGTGAACCAGGCGATTGCTCCGAATCCAAATCAGAGCGCGACGCAGGCCTTTGCCGCCGTCAAGTTCACGCTTCCGATTTGGGATGGAGGCTCCACCCGGGCGCGAGTGCACAACGCTAAGGAGGACGTGAACGCCGCGCAGATTCAGCTTGAACAGGCCCGACTCGGCGCCGCCCTCGAAGTCGAAGCGGCCTACACCCAGTACAGAAGCGCCGTGGAGTCCTATCAGGTGGCGCTGCAGGCCGAAGCTACAGCCCGCGAAGCCCTCCGGCTCGCGGATCTCCGTTACACCGAAAAGGTCGGAATCCTCTTGGATGTCATCTCTTCTCAGGCCGAATTGACGCGGGCCAGCCGCTCGCGGTCGGCCCAGTTTCACGCCGCATGGTCGGCCTATTCCACTCTGCAGAAGGCCGTCGGCGCGGACGACCTGGCGCGCATGACCTCGAACGAAAACCAAGGACAATGAAAGCCAAATCCATCGCACTTCTGCTCTTCGCCGCCCTGCCTTTGGCGGGCTGCGTGAACCGTGAAGCTCAAGCTCAGGCCAAGGAGACCGAGGCCGCCGCCAGTGACACCACCGTCGAGGTGGCGGTGCGCCGCGTGATGCCCGTCGGCGGCGC
>JBGSIR010000023.1:0-2762 GCA_041742415.1 Fimbriimonadaceae bacterium
GCAAATACCCAGGCCACCCCGTCGGGCCAGCTAAAAGGCTAGTGGACTGCTGCTTCAATCCGCAGGGCGAAATTTCAAAAATGATAGGCAATAGAGGTCGGATAGGCGGATTTGGGAAAACCTTGTTAGCCGCAATGAAAGCTTGGATCACCCCGCCCGCCGCTCAGGCAACTCAGGAGCCAACTTTCGCGAGGGAAAACGTCTTATCGAAATCGTCCCCAAATGGATTATACTGGTACATTCGAACATTCAACCCACTGCCTGATACTGCCAAAGTAGAATCGATAGTTGGATTAAACGTGCCGCAAAGCAGGCTATTCCTAACCGTGAGGCCATCATTGAAGAGGATGACAGCATCACCCTTTCGCACGTAACTACACTTCCGCGAGAACACCTTGCCCCCCCATGTGAACTTCGCCTCACAGGCCCCATTCAGCAAGGAAACCTCGACTTCCACTTCCGCGTAGTTCCGAATGGAACCATCACGATCCAACTCATAAATCTTACTTGACGCCAAAACACCCGCGCTGGATTGTTCCTCCTTTCGAAGCAAAAGCTTTCCCTTAAATGAGCCCAGAGAGGGAACCGCCGGGAATTGCTTAAGAGCACCAATATAGTAAGCAGAGATCGAAGAGCTAATGCTCATTGAGGAGTTCCCAACGCCCATACTGCTTGAGCCGGAACCACTACCTGATGTAGAACTTACGACACCACGCAATTCGAGGCCCGATTTTTGGTAATACTCGCTTAGAATTTCAAAGCCTTCCAGCGTCAGAGGAAGCTCTCTGAGTGTTTGAATTGCTCCCCCTTGGGCCGCCTGAGTGGAGCTCATGACCGCAACGGCTAGTGCCATTTCAACCATACCAACATCAAATTACCTCGGATGACACCCGCAAGTCAAGACGGTTTCCATCCCATCACGTCAAAGTCCGGGCACGAACCACACCGTCGGAGTGGGCTACTCCTGCCATCTAGTTGTAGCACCACCTCATAATGCAGACAGAGTCGCAAAGCCACCCTTGCACGGTTCTACCCCGGGCTGTCGATGTCGAGTGGAGGGGGCTTAAGAATCGGTATCTGAGCACTCGCTCGAACACTCAGGCCACCCAACCTATAGGCGTCCTAAGCCCGCTCGTCCTGATAGCCCTGCGGAACCGAGGGCGGGGAGGCGGGTTGGGAGATGGAGCGGCGGAGGTCGTCGTTCTGAAGCACCTGAGCGTTCACCGTGTCGCGGAGGCTCGCGACTTCGGCCTCCAGGCGCTGGATGCGGAGGACGGCGTCCTGGTCCACGGTGTGCTGACGCCCTGCCATGAGCTCGGCCATCTTGCGCTGATGGCCGGTGAGAATCGCGATGATGGGGATGCCGAAGACGGCGGCAATGCCAACGATCGGAATCAGTGCCTCGAGATCGAACATGACCCTCATTCTACTGAAGCCATGCTGGCCCCGTTTTCGGGGCCTGCGCGGCGCAGGGACAGCTTGGGCAAGAAATCGCCAGTTTTCCACCGGTCAACTCATGAATTCTTTGTTATAGTGAAGCCGGAAGCACTGGCTTCCGCCGTGACAATTCAGCCCAACGGAGGGCGGAAACCATGTCTCATCCCATCGAAAAAATCAGAAACGTGGCCATTGTAGGCCACGGCGGCTCAGGCAAAACGATGCTCGCGGAGCATCTCCTCTACACGGCCGGAGCCGCCGAAAAACTTGGAGCCATTCAAGACGGAACCACGCAGAGCGATTCCGACCCTCTGGAAAAGCAGCGCGGAATCAGCCTTTCCGCCTCGGTGATGCCGCTGGATTGGAGCGGCGTGCGCATCAACCTCATCGACGTGCCGGGCTACCCCGATTTCATTGGCGACCTCGCCGCCGTCAGCCGCGTGGTGGACGCGATGATCTTTGTGGTGGAGGCCAAGGCCGAGCTGGATGTGGGCTTCGACCTCGCCTGGCACTACGCCGACCGCGAAGGCCTGCCCCGCTGCATCTTCATCAACAAGCTGGAGAGCGAGCACGCCGACTATCCCGGCCTGATGGAGGCCCTGGACCAGCGGTTTGGAGCGAAGGCCGTCACGGTTCAGCTTCCCATCGGCCGTGGGCCCGAGTTTTCGGGTGTCATTGACCTGGCGGCAATGAAGGCCTTTATGGGCCGCGACCGGGGGCAGAAGATTGAGGAGATCCCCGGCGACTACACCGCCGAAGCCGCCTATCGGCGCGAAAAGATGATGGACGCCGCCGCCGAAACCAGCGACGAGCTGATGGCCCGCTACCTGGAGGGCGAGGAGCTGAGCGAAGCGGAGATCGAAGCCGGCCTGCAGGCGGGCGCCCGAGAAGGCAAAGTCATTCCGATACTTCTGGGCTCGGCCTCGACCGGCATCGGCATCGCCCCCCTGCTCGACCATATCATCGGCGAGCTGCCCAGCCCGATCTATCACCCCATTCACACCAGTGAAGGGCTGATGCAGGAGACGCCCGACGCGCCGCTGCTCGGCTTTGTCTTCAAGACCATGGTGGACCCCTACCTGGGCCAGCTGAGCTGCATTCGCCTCTACCGGGGCCGCTTGAAGCCTGGCCAAAAGGTTCTTTGCCCGGCCAGCGGTCAGGAGGCGGTGGCGCACAGCCTGTTCACGCCTCACGGCGCAAAATTGGAGCCCGCCGAAGACGCCGCCGCCGGAGGCATCATCGTGGCGCCCAAGCTGGAGGGCATCCACACCGGAGACACCCTCACGGCGCCCGGCGAGCGCACGCTGCTCGACCCGCTGGAGCTG
>JBGSIR010000024.1:0-4435 GCA_041742415.1 Fimbriimonadaceae bacterium
GAACGGCAGATTCGCGCGGATGCCGGCACCGCCGTAGAGCCGGCCCTGGCCGTCGCCGTTGACATCGCTCGTGTAATACGCCAGATCGCCGACCAGGTACGGAGCGATGCGAAACGCCCCGGCGGTGAGACCCTGCATTCGCTCGGCTTGGCTGAGCAGCCGGTGAAGGTCGGCGGAAATCGGCCGCCATGCGCCTCCGCTGGCGCAGAGCTGATTCAGCTCGCTGGAGGGGCGATAGTCGCTGCCCACCTGTTCCACCTCGGCAAAGCGGGCAAAGGCAGCCGTGGCGGCCTGCTCGGCCTGGGCCTGCGAGGCGGCATAGAGCCGAATCGAGACCTCCCCGCCCATGTGGGCCTCGACAAAATCGAACCGCGCTAAGGCGGCAACAGCGAGGGCCGCGGCGATCAAGCCCCGGTCATCTCCTTGAGCAGATTGAAGAAGCCGCGCTTGCGCTCGCTGGAGATCCCCCAGTTCACCGGCAGGCTCTGGTAGCCCTCGTCGTAGCCTTCGTCCTTCATGCGATAGTCAAAGTATCCCCACCCTGCTCCGGCACGGACGGCGGTCTTCATGTGGCAGTCATCCGCCGCAAAGTCAAAGTGGTCGTCTTCATTGAAGACGATTGGCTGGCCGCGATAGGTCGGCGAGGCCTCGACGGTCCGCACCATCTCCGCCAGCTTGGCTGAGCCCTCAACGCCGTTGCCATGGAGCAGGATGAAGTCGGAGGCCGCGATGACCTGGGCGGGCGGGATGCCGCCACCCTTCATGCTCACGCCGGTGAGGAGGCGGCCATCAGCAAATTCCTTGGCCAGCTCAATCAGCTCATGCACCCGGTCTTCCTGAATGATGGGATGACTGTAGTGCGGCAGGTCGGCTTCGTTGGCGATCTCCAAAACCACGTTCTTCCATCCGCCGTCCAGCACAAAGTCCACGGTTTCGGTCACCGCGCGCTTCACGTCGGTCTCGTCGGTCAGCCGCTGATCCTGTCCGAAATAGAGGATGCCGAGGATGACGACCATTCCGAGCTCATCGGCGCGGTTGAGAATCTGGGTCAGGCGCGGCATATAGTCGGCCCGCAAGGCTCCGTGGGATTGAAGCGCGGAGTTGTGCCACGGCTGAGATTCGCTGTATCCCTCGGGGCTGCCGCCCTGGAGGTTCAAGGTGAATGCGTCCAGCCCATGCGCGCGCCAATCGGCCATGGCGGCGCAGAATTCGTCGGTGTTTCTCTGCGGATCCCAGTTGCCGTCGGGATAGCGCCACTGCGGGCGAGTTTCGGGGTTCAGGTCGTAAAAGATGCCTTGAACCATGCGCGAGTTCATCAGCAGGCCCTGCATCGACGATTGGCCCCACATTTGGCCTTCGTGGAGCGGCTTGCCGTTGACATGCCACTCACGGCCCTTAATGGAGACTTTCGTGAGGCCTGGCATCGGCATCACGCTACCCGGCTTCGTTCGTCAGAATGGAGCAATGATCGCGACGCTCGCCCTTGGCCTCACTCTGGCCGCGCCAGAAGTCTGGACGCAGCAGGTCCCTGGACATCTTGTCAAGTTCGACATGGTGAAGATTCCGGGCGGCTCGGTGACCATCGACGGCAAAAAGGTGGATGTGAAGCCCCTCTCGGTGGGCAAGACCGAAGTTTCGTGGCCGCTCTACGACATCTGGGCCTTCCGCCTGGACCTGACGCAGGAGCAGCAGGCGGCTGGCGTTGAGCTGAAGACCCGTCCGACCAAGCCCTATGGCGCGCCCGACTATGGCTGGGGCCACGTGGGCTACGCCGCCATGAGCATCACCTTTCAATCGGCCGAGCGGTTCTGCGTGTGGCTGAGCGAGAAGACCGGAAAGAAGTATCGCCTGCCGACCGAAGCCGAGTGGCAGCACGCCGCTCAGGCCGGCGCCTCCGCCGCCCCGTCGCCCATCGGCGACTTCGCCTGGTTTGAGACCAACAGCGGAGACAGCACCCACCCCATGGGCTCCAAGCAGCCCAACGCCTGGGGGCTGCACGACACGCTGGGAAACGTGGCCGAATGGGTTGTGCGCCCGGGCGCGGACCCCGTGGTGAAGGGAGGCCACTTCTTCAGCACTCCCGAAGAGCTGACCTTTGAGCGGCGCGAGGCTTACGACAAGAGCTGGCAGCTGCGCGACCCTCAGAACCCGAAAAGCCCCTGGTGGCTCAGCGACGGCCCAATGATCGGCCTTCGCCTGGTCTGTGAAGATTAGCCTGCTTCGAACTGGCTTGCAAACGGGCCTTTTGGGCTATCATTTGGGGCATGGATCGACGTGGTTCCTTGACTCGGCGTGACTTCATGGCAGCCTCCGCCGCCGCAGGCGCGGCGCTGGCAGCCCCCAAACTGGCCTTTGCCCAGAGCAGCGACGTGCTGAAAATCGGCGTCATCGGCTGCGGCGGACGCGGCACCGGCGCCGTGGAGAACTGCTTCACCGCCGCGCCGGGCATTGAGCTTCACGCCATGGGCGACGTCTTCCCCGACCGGCTGAACAGCAGCGCCAACCGCCTGAAGCAGGTGATGGGAAGCTCATTCAAGTGCACCAACGACTCGATGCACAGCGGGTTTGACAACTATAAGAAGGTGCTGGAGAGCGACATCGACATCGTCATCCTCACCACCCCGCCCGTCTTCCGACCGATGATGCTGGAGGCCGCCATCAAGGCGGGCAAGCACGTCTTCATGGAGAAGCCGGTGGCCGTGGATGGCTTCGGCATCAAGCAGGTTTTCGCCGCCAGCGATGAAGCCGACAAGAAGGGCCTCTGCATCGTGGCCGGCACCCAGCGCCGCCACGACTCCGCCTATCGCGAAGCCATGAAGCGCATCCACGACGGAGCAATCGGCGACATCGTCAGCTCCCGCGTCTATTGGAACCAAGGCGGACTGTGGATGGTCCCCAAAGCCGAAGGCATGAGCGACATGGAGTGGCAGCTCCGCAACTGGCTCTACTTCACCTGGGTGGGCGGAGACCACATCGTGGAGCAGCACGTCCACAATATCGACGTCGCCCTCTGGGCCATGCAGAAGGTTCCCACCGCCGCCATCGGCCTGGGCGGCCGCCAGGTGCGCACCGATCCGGCCTACGGCCATATCTTTGACCACCATGCGGTCGAATTTGAATTCGCCGGCACCGACGCCCGCATCCACAGCTACTGCCGCCAGCAGGACAACACCGCCAGCGCGGTCTATGAGCACCTGCACGGCACCAAGGGCGCCAGCGATGGCAACACCTGGATCAATGGCGCCAACGCCTGGAACTGGAGCCGCCGCGACGCCCGGCCGAACCCCTATGAGCAGGAGCACAAGCACCTCATCGGGTTCATCCGCAGCGGCCGCACCATCAACGAAGGCCGCCAGGTCGCCGAATCCACCCTCGCCGCCATCATGGGCCGCTTTGCCACCTACACCGGCCAGCGCGTCACCCGAGACGAAGTGCTCGCCACCAAGCAGATGATGCCCAGCGAGCTCGCCTGGAGCGTGAAGCCGGAAATCCCCCCGGTCGCGCTGCCGGGCAAGATGAAGATGGACGCCTATATGTAGGCGGCATCCGATGCCTGGTTCGTCGCCAAGAATTAGAGCTTGGCGACGAACCAAACTCAAGCAGATTCTGCCATGGAAACCGACAACATCACAGTAGCTGGAACCCAAGTCAGCCTATCCGATCTTGACAAGTTTTACGAGTGGGGTGAGAGAGCCAGAAACGAGGCAACGGAACTCACTCTTCAGTTTCAGGAGCTGTCACAGAACGCCTTCCCAGAAGACGATTCATGGGCTTTCTTAGTGAACGTGCTCGCTTGGGGTGATGGACAACGGTTTGTATTGCCAAAGTTCAAAAGAAACAATACGCCAGGGGACGCGTCGTTGGCGCTGCGATCGTCCGCCTACCACCTCAGTAAAGAAGATGTTTGGCAAGCGATTGAGTGCATCAGGTCTCTCAAAGAGATCGGCCTTGCGTTTGCTTCGAAAGTCATTCGAATAGCTGACCCTTCCCAAGCCGCAACATTGGACTCAGTGCTCCAGGAAGGGCTAAGCTTGCAGGACAACAAAGAAGACCATTTGCGCTTCCTGGCCATTTGCAAGTCTCTCAAAGCTGAGCTCGACCACCTTGAACATCATGACCTTCTGCCCGCAAGAAACCTGTCCTTAGCTGATTGTGAGATGATCATCTATGCGCATTTCAAGCATCGTCGGGGCTCCACAAGACAACGAGGACCTAGGGCATGAATCATTCCTGTGCAAAAAGCTGGATGGGCCAAAATTCTGGCCCACAAGACAATCAATCCTCTTCGATCTCGAACCAGTTCGTCACGGTGTAGGCCTTCTCTTCGAGCCCCTTGGGCCAAGTCAGCAGCTCGCCCGCGCCGGTGGCCGGAATCTTGATGCGGGCTTCGCCGCCCGCCGCCGCCACCTTCGGCCAGTCAGGCTGAGACAGAGCC
>JBGSIR010000025.1:0-5501 GCA_041742415.1 Fimbriimonadaceae bacterium
GGCCTGGTGGCCGAGGGCCGACTGGCTGGATCGGGCGCCGTGATGCTGCGCCAGGCGGGCAGCACCGCTCACGCTTGGGGGCAGCCTGCCGCCAAGCGCGAAGAGTGGATGAAGGGCATGGACATCCCGCTTTGCCGCGACAAGGTGCAGTTCGACTGGCTGTTCTGGGTGGGCTGCGCCGGGGCCACCGACCCCGAGGCCGTGAAGACCACTCAGGCTTTTGCCCGGCTGATGCAGCGGGCCGGGGTGAGCTTTGCCTGCCTGGGCCAAGAGGAGGCCTGCACGGGCGACCCCGTGCGCCGCACCGGGGACGAGTTCCTCTTCCAAGATCTCGCCGGGCGAAACGTGGGGGCCTTTGAGAAGTACGGCGTGAAGCGCGTGGTGACGGCTTGCCCGCACTGCCTCAACACCCTGCTGAATGAGTACGGCGACTTTGGAGCGAAGCTGAGCGTGCTGCACCACACCCAGATGCTGGCCCGGCTGATTGATGAGGGCCTGCTGCGCGCCGCGACGCCGACCCATGGCGCAGTGGCCATTCACGACCCCTGCTATCTGGCCCGCGTCAACGGCATCTCCGACGACCCCCGCGCCCTGCTCGGCGAAACGACCAACTTGGACGACCCCACGCCCCTGCTGCAGCGCACAGAACGGCTTCCGCTGAGGGTGGTGGAGCCCAAGCACCATGGCCGCAAGACTCTTTGCTGCGGCGCAGGCGGCGGGCGCATGTGGATGGACGAAACCCCCAGCGAGCGGCCTGCCAGCCGACGCATGCAGGAGCTGGAGGACACTGGCGCCGAAACCATCGCCGTGGCCTGCCCCTTCTGCCGCATCATGCTGGAGACCGGCTCGACCAGCAGCGCCAAAAAGCCCCGGCTCATTGACCTGGCGCAGCTTGTGGATGAGGCCAACCGCGATTGATTCTGGGGCTGGGAACCGACATCGTGGAGATCGCCCGCATCGAGCGGGCAATGCGGCGGCCGGGGTTCGTGGAGCGCATCCTCACCCCGGCAGAAAGGGCGCTTGGGCAGTCGCCTTCCTTTGTCGCCGGACGGTGGGCGGCCAAGGAGGCGGCGGCCAAGTGCATCTCCGTAAGGATGTCTTGGCAGGACGTGGAGGTGCTGCGCGGCCCCGATGGCGAGCCAGTGATGACCTGCCGCTTGGCCCCGCCCGATTCCCGAATCTGGGTGTCAATTACCCACGAAAGGGCCTACGCGGCGGCGACAGTGATCCTAGAAGGGCCCCGTTCTTAACATTCTCTTAACAATTCCTCCCTAGAATCCCCCTGGAGTTCTGATGCGAAAGACAGCGGCAGCAGCGATTTTCGGCGTCATTCTCGCGGCCAGCATTGGCTGTGGAGGGAATGGAGGAGGGGCGGCAAAAGATGGCGCTAAGGGAGTTGATGAGCCTGGTCTGACCGGCAAGATCGACATCAACGGCTCCAGCACCGTCTTTCCGATCACAGAATTCCTGGTCGAGGAGTTCGAAGGCCGAAACCCCGAAGTGCAGGTCGCGGCGAGCCAGGACGGCACCGGCAAGGGCATGGCCATGCTTGCCGACAGCCAAATTGATATTGCCAACGCCTCCCGTCCCATCAAGGCCGTTGAAATCGAAGCCGCCCAAAAGGCTGGCGTCGAGTTCATCGAAGTTCCCATCGCCTTCGACGGCGTCTGCATCATCGTGAACCCGGAGAACACCTGGCTCAAGGAGATCACGATGGACGATCTCGCCAAGATTTGGGCTCCCGGCTCCACCGTGAAGACCTGGAAGGACGTGCGTCCCGAGTGGCCCGCCGAGGAGATGGTTCTGTTTGGACCGACGGCCGAGCACGGAACCTACGAGTATTTCAACGAGACTGTGAATGGCGACGGCACCGCCACCCGCAGCGACTACCAGGCCAACAACGACTACAACGCCCTCATCAGCGGCGTCACCCGCGAGCCCAAGGCGCTGGCCTATGTCGGCTACGCCTACTATGTTGAGAACATGGAGCAGGTGCGCGCGGTGCCGGTGGTCGGAACTTCCGGCACGGCCGTCGCCCCGACCGAGCAGACGATTCTCGACGGAACCTACGCCCCCTTCAGCCGCCCGCTGTTCATGTATGTGAACAAGGCCTCTCTGGAGCGCCCTGAGGTGAAGACTTTCGTGATGGATTCTTTGGGCCGCAGCAACCAGGCCATCAGCGCCTCGCGCTACATTCCCCTGCCCGACGCCATCTATGCTTCAGTCCGCGAGCGGGTTGAGGGCGGCATCACAGGCACGGTGATGGATAAGTACAAGCCGGGAATGTCCTTTGAGGAAGTCCTGAAGCTCGAAGCCGGAGAGTAACACGCCATGTCTGCGATCCCCTCGACGATCTTTCGCGGCGGCAAGCGCCCCTTCGAAACGGCCGTCAAGGGGTTCGCCTTTTTGTGCGCTCTCGTTTCGATTCTCACCACGGCCGGGATCTTTGTCATCCTGATGGGCGAGGCGTCCACGCTCTTCAGCAAAGTCTCACTTTGGGACTTTCTGACGGGCACGGAGTGGGCGCCCAACGCCAATCCTCCCAAGTTCGGCGTGCTGCCGCTGGTGAATGGCACCCTGCTCATCACTCTGGGCTCGGCGCTGATCTCCCTTCCGCTTGGCCTGCTCACGGCGATTTATCTCAGCGAATATGCGCCGCCCAAGGCCCGCAAGATCATCAAGCCTGCGCTTGAGCTGCTGGCCGGGGTGCCGACGGTGGTCTATGGCTACTTCGCGCTGATGGCGCTCACACCCTTCATGCAGGATGTGCTGAAGCTCGACATCGACGCCTACAACGCCCTCAGCGGCGCGATCGTGGTCGGCATCATGACCCTGCCGCTGGTCTCCTCGCTCTGCGAAGACGCCATCTCCTCGGTGCCCAAGGCCCTGCGCGAGGGCGCCTATGGGCTGGGCGCGACCCGGGTCGAGGTCATCGTGAAGGTGGTGCTCCCCGCCGCCCTCAGCGGAATCTCGGCGGGCTTCATTCTGGCCATCAGCCGAGCCGTGGGCGAAACCATGGCCGTCACCCTCGCCGCGGGCCAGAGCCCCAATCTCAGCTTCAACTTTGGCGAATCGGCCCTTACCATGACCGCCTTCATCGTGCAGATGAGCAAGGGCGATGTGGCGCGGGGCACGGATGCCTACCAGTCGATCTTTGCCGTGGGCGCGGCGCTGTTCATCATCACGCTGGCGTTGAACCTGCTGGCTCAGGCCTTGGTGAAGAAGTTCCGGAAGGTTTACGCATGAGCTCGCCCTTTCAGCCCACCGCCCAAGGCCGCCGCCGCGCGCTGGCCAGCAAAGCGTTTGGCGTGCTCTGCTTTTCCGCGGGCCTCATTGCGGTGGCTTCGCTGGTCACCCTGCTTGTTTCGCTTCTCATCGACGGACTGCCGGGGGTGAGCTGGACCTTTCTCACAAATTCCCGCTCGGCCTTTGCCGAACGTGCAGGCATCCTGGAGTCGCTCGCCGGCTCGGCGCTTCTGCTGGTGCTGACGGCGGCGGTGGTGGTGCCGGTGGGCATCGCGGCGGCGGTCTATCTGGAGGAGTTCGTCACCAAGCGCAACCGTCTGACCGAGCTGATCGAAGTCAACATCGCCAACCTCTCTGGTGTGCCCAGCATCGTCTATGGCATGCTTGGCCTGGCGGTTTTTGTGCTGGCTTTGAACTTGGGCCGCACCGTTTTGGCCGGAGCCCTCACCCTGGGCCTGCTGGTTCTGCCGATGGTGATCCTGGTTTCGCGCGAAGCCCTGAAGGCCGTGCCGCAGAGCTACCGCGACGGCTCGCTGGCGGTGGGAGCCTCACGCTGGAAGGTGATCTGGACCATGGTGCTGCCCAACGCTTTTCCGGGCATCCTCACGGGCATCATCCTCTCGCTTTCCCGTGCCGTGGGCGAAACGGCGCCGCTGATCGTGGTCGGCGCGGCCACGCTGGTCACGGGCATGCCCACGCTGGACTCCAACTACACCGCGCTGCCCATCACCATTTTCAGCTGGGCCACCCACCCCAAGCGCGACTTCCAAGATCTTTCCGCTTCCGGAATCGTGGTCATCATGGCCTTCCTTCTCATCGTGAACGGCCTTGCCATCGCGCTGCGGGCCCGGCAGGAATCCCGCCTGCGCGCCTGAGCGTCTAAGCTGACAGCAGCATGTCCAGTTTCGGCCCCGTGGCGCCGCACTACGATCTCCTGATGGAGCAGGTGCCCTATGACATGTGGCTCGGCTATCTTCAGCTCCTATGGGCGCGCCACGACCTGATGTGCGACCGGGTGTTGGACGTGTGCTGCGGCACCGGCACGATGGCGCTTACTCTGGCCGGCCAAGGCTATGACGTCGCCGGGTTTGACCTCAGCGCCGCCATGATCGACCGCGCCCGCGCCAAGGCCGCCGAGCACGACCAGGAGGTGCGCTTTGAGGTGCAGGACGCCGCCGAGCTGGAGATGGGCGACACCTACGAGGCCGCCTACTCATTCTTCGACAGCCTCAACTACATCACCGACCCCGCCCGCACGCGGCTTGCCATCCAGCGCGTCGCCGCCCATTTGGAGCCCGGTGGGTCGTTCATCTTCGACCTGAACACCGCCTATGCCTTTGAAGCAGGCATGTTTGACCAGCACGAGCGGGGACGCCGGGCGCCGATCCGCTATGAGTGGGTGGGCGACTACGACCCCGGCACCCGGCTGATCGAAGTCAACATGAAGTTCTGGACCGCCGAAGGCGAGTTCCGCGAGGTGCACCGTCAGCGGGCGCACGAGACCGAAGAGGTCCTGGCCTGGCTGAGCGACGCGGGCTTCACAGACGTCAGCATCTACGATTCCTACACTCTCGACAAGCCCCGCCGCCGCAGCGACCGGGTGCACTATGTCGCCCAACTCCCGCCCCGGCAGCCATGATCCCCCTTCCGCCCCCCGATTTCGCCCTGAACTTTGCCCACGACACTGTGCTCGTTCAGGATCAGCCCGACCTGAACATCGGCGGACTGCCCATCTTGGAAGTCGGCCCCCAGCGGGCGGTGGTCATCCGGTTTCCCGGCCTCTTTGTGGCGTCGCAGGGCCGCCGAGCCGAGAGAGCCTGGCTCGTCTTCGATCTCGATCAGCCTCGCCCCACCCTTCCCCCCAAGCCCCTGCGCCTGGGCCGCGTGGGGGCGCCTTGGATCGAGGGCATGAGCGGCCGGATGGGAGGGGAAGACTCGCGGGGCGCCACTTGGGCCAAAGCTTCCGCCAGTTTGAATTGGCCGTGGGCGGAGGCGTCTTTGGCTCCGGCGGCGGCCTCGTTTGATGGCGCAAACCTGATCGTCGACAACGTCGCAGACCTCGTGAACGCCGAGCTGCAAAGCCCCACGTCGGCCTGGGGATTCCGCATCGAGGGCGACGAAGTCATCCGGCTGAAGAGCGCAGACGCTCCGGATGGCCATCCTCGCCTGCTGGTGGAATGGTCCGGAGAGCCTCGGCCTTGGGCCTCGGCTACGGCCGCCGTCGATGGCGGCCAGCTCCGGCTCTCCTCGCCAGG
>JBGSIR010000026.1:0-5822 GCA_041742415.1 Fimbriimonadaceae bacterium
CGGCGTTTGTGCTCTCGGGGGCGGTCATCCTGCAGGGCGGCTCGTGGGTCGATGCCGGAGCCATGCGCGACCTGGCCGTGATGGCGGCGGGCTCGCTGGCCTATGTTTCGCTCTTCGCGCTCATCGGCATTCACCTTCGCAAAGCGCTCCTCATCTCGCTCTTCATCGCCTTTGCTTGGGAGGGCCTGGTGCCGAGCCTGCCCGCCATGCGCGTGGTCTCGCTGGGCTCCTACCTGCGCGACCTGGGAACGCACCAGCTCGGCGACGACCCTGGCGTCCTCGCTGTCTTTGCCCTGGCGGTCAAAGACCCCTTCCCCGAGCCCCTGGCCTGGACGGTGGTGCTGGGCGTCGGCGCAGGCTGCATCGCCCTGGGCGCCTGGATGTTTCGCACCATGCAGCACTCGCCGAAGGACGAGGCGGACTGAGGCTCGGCCTTGGTTTGACACTCATTTAACCGCCCGCCCAAGCCTGGGCGGGTTGGCTCTGGCTCCTCGCTTTTGCAGGAGCTAGAGCGCATGCGGGGCGGGAGAGGGCGCCAGGCATTGAAAGAACGGTCCGCTCACGTGGACTTAAGTTGTTTCCCCCATCCAACCTTCCCCTTAAGTGGCGGGGGCAGGCTCTTGTTGTGAGCCGGCGGTCAACCCTCTCAGGCCCTCCGGGCCAGCTCTCCCAGGCTTGGGAGAGCGGCTGCCAAGGCCCCGAGGCCACCCGCCCGCCCAAGCCTGGGCGGGCTCCGCGAAGCGGTGGGCGGGTTGGCTCTGGCTCCTCGCTTTTGCAGGAGCTAGAGCGCATGCGGGGCGGGGGAAGGCTCTTGTTGTGAGCCGGCGGTCAACCCATTCAGATTTGGGCGAGCGGTTTAGCCCGCTCTAACCCTTGAGCGGAGTGAGTTCGACCTTGCGGAATTCAACTTCGACCCCTTCGGCCTGAAGCGCGATCTGGCCCCGGTTGGCGGTGCCGTCGTGGCCCTCGTTCACCAAGACGCCATTCACCCAAACGCGCACGCTGCGGCCGGCGCATTCGATGGCCATGCGGTTCCAGCCGCCGAGGCGGACTTCGGCGTGGTCGTTGAGGTTGGCGATGCGGCGGTTTTTGTCGCCGTCCACTCCCCAGCGCTCGCGCGGGCCGCGGCGCGCCTCCATGTTGGGCACGGTGATGTCTTCGCCGATGCACCAAAAGTCTCCGGCGTGGCCGCTCTGCATCTGCACCTCCAGGCTCTGCGGAAACATGCCGTAGAGCCGCCGCGGCGTGGAGGCGTGCACCAGCACCCCGCAGTTGCCCGCCTGGGCGGCGAAGCGGTATTCGACCACGAGGCGGTAGTTTTGATAAGACTCGTTCGTGATGAGGTGGCCGCCGGGCCGGCCGAGGCTCACCAGCATGCCGTTTCGCACGATGAAGGGCTTGGCGCCGCTCGGGTTGTTGTCCAGCTCGGGAACGTCCATATGCCAGCCGCTGAGGTCGCGTCCGTTGAAGAGGGAGACCGTCGCGGGCTGAGCGAGGGCCAAGGCGCCAAGAAGCATGGCTTCAGTTTAGACCGCGTCGAAGTCGAAATCGGCGGGGGCCACCCAAAGGTGGCGGCCGACTTCCGGCCCGACGGTCGCTTCGCGGCCATCGATGACCAGGTGGATGAGCTTGTCGATCTTGGTGCTGCCGGTGGCGGTGAAGCGCACGCGGGGCTTGAGGCCAAGCTCTTCGAGGTGCTCCAGGAACTCCACGCGCTCGTCGCTGATGCGATAGACGGCCCATTCGCCGGGCTCGGCGTCGCCCAGCCGCACCGAGGGGTCGGGCCGGTCGGGGTCGATGGGGCTGCCGTGGGGGCAGAAGGCGGGGCGGCCCATCTTCTCGTGCATCTTGTCGATGACGGTGTCGTCCAGATAGTGCTCCAGCTTGCAGGCCAGCTCGTGCACGTCGCTCCAGGGCAGGCCGACTTCATCAACGAAGAACGCCTTGAGCACCCGATGGGCTCGGGTGAGCTGCTTGGCGATGCGCATCCCGTAGTCAGTCAGGCGAATGCCTTGATAGGGGATGTGATCGACAAGGCCCATCTCGGCCATGCGCTTGACCATGGCGGTGGCGGAGCCAGGCGAGACGAACATATAGGTCGCGATCTCGCCCGTGGGCACGGTGCCGAATTCATGCTGGAGGCGATAGATGCCGTCCAGATACTCTTCGACCGACTCGCTGAAGAGCCTCTTGGTGCGGTCCTGTTCGCCAGGCCGGCAGCTGGCCGGCACCCTCAGCGTGAGGTCAGACTTCGAGGCCATGGAGCTGCTTTAGGCTTCGGCCGGGGCTTCCGCAGGGGCGTCGCCGGCTTCGGCGATGTCATCGTTGAAATCAGCCATGCCGCGCATCTGCACGGTGGAGGCGATGACGGCTTCGGGGGAAGTGATGTAGACCACGCCTTCGGGCAGGGCGACTTCGCCGAGCAGGATGCGGTCGTTCTGCCTCATCTTGCTGAGGTCCACATTGATGACGTCAGGCAGATCCTTGACCATGCCCTGCACATCAACGCTGCTGGTGCCCTGGATGAGGGCGGCCTGGTTCTTGGCGACGGCGCGCGGGGCGCCGCTCGAGACGATCGGAATGCTGATTTTGATGACGTCGGTGTCCTGCACTTCCTGCAGCACCATGGTGGTCACCTTGCGGGTGATGGGGTGTCGGTCAATCTGCTTGACGACAACCTTCATTTTGTCTCCGCCCTCGACTTCCAGCGGGAAGATTTTGAGGCCCTCTTTGCCGCTGAGCACATCGCGCAGCTCGCGGGCATTGGCCTGGATGAGGTCGGTGGTGCGGGTGCGCCGAAGAATCGCCATCGGCAGAATGCCCTCTTTGCGCAGGCGCTCCACGGCGGCGCTGGAAGATTTGGGGCGGGTGGTGACGGCAATCGTGCTCATGAGGGGTCAGGCTCCTGACAGCGCCGGACAGGTCGGCGGCAACGGCTGATAATACACGCTGCGCGCGCACGCCTCCGCCGTCGGGCCTGAAGAATTAGGCCCTTAGTAGCCTTCGCCCGGCTTGGCTTCGCCGCCAGCGGCTTCGGCCAGGATCGCTTCAGTGGCTCCGCAGCCGATTCGGGTGGCTCCCGCTTCGACCATGGCCATCAGGTCTGCCAGGGTGCGAACGCCTCCGCTGGCCTTCACTTCGCAGGGCGCGGCGTGCTCCTTCATCAGCCGCACGGCCTCCACCGTGGCCCCGCCCGTGCCCCAGCCCTGCTCCTGGCGCACATAGCCAAAGCCGGTGCTGGTCTTGACAAAGGCCACGCCGATGTCGCGGCAGATGCGGCAGCATTGGATGATCTGGGCTTCGCTCAAAAAGTCGATTTCGAAGATGACCTTAAGGGGGATGGACTGGCGGCTGCAGATCTCCTGCACGGCCTCGATGTCCATCTTCACGCTGGCCCAGTCTCCGCTCACGACCGCGGCGATGTTCACCACCATGTCCAGCTCGGCGGCCCCGGCGCGGATGGCCTGTTGGGCCTCGAATGCCTTGACGCTGGAGGTGTTGACGCCCAGAGGGAACCCGATGACGACGCAGGCGCCGGTCTGCGACCCGCGCAGAAGCTCGGCGGCGTGGGCGGCGTCGCAGGGTCGCACACACACCGTGGCGCACCCCACTTCCCGCGCAAAGATCACCCCTTGGCGCACCTCGTCTCGGGTGAGAGTGGGGTGCAGAACGGCGTGGTCAATCAGGCGGGCGATTTCGTGGGAAGTCATGGCAATGACGCAAGAAGAATCTTACACTCATGCTTCCCGCCTGGCTTTAAGGGCTCAGGCACAAGGACATTATTGGTGGAGGCGCGGGGAATCGAACCCCGTTCCGAAACTGCCGTTTCAGCAGCATCTACGAGCGTGTTCCCTGCTTGTTTTTTCGACGAAGGCCAATCCCAGGGACCAGGCCGATCCTTCGCTTATCCTGATTGGTTTAAACGGGGAGGACCTCAGGCGGCGATCCATCCGGCGAGTCGATTTTTGCGTCGCTCACATCTGGTCCAGTCGACAAAAACCAGCGGAACGCGCTGCACTAATTAGGCAGCGTAAGCGAGATTGTTGTTCGCAGTTGCTTTTTTTGCCCATTTTTACGAGGCCATGGGCGCCTCGGCTCGCAGCCGGTGAGCGGTCCAGCTCCGTCGAAGCCTGTCGCCCCCATCTGTCAATAGCTTATGACGCTTGTCTGCCTCTTGGGGTTCCGGGCCGGGCCGTATGCCAGTTTGGCTGGTAAAACTTGACCGATGAGCGGTCCGACAGTCGTGGTGGGCGCGGGGCTGGCGGGGCTCACGGCGGCGGGCAAACTGGCCGAGGCCGGCCGCGAAGTCATCGTTTTGGAGGCGAGCGATCGGCCCGGCGGCCAGATCAAGACCGACCGGCTGGATGGCTTTCGCCTGGACCGAGGATTCCAGGTCTATTTCGACTCCTATCCCTACGCCAAGCAGGTGCTGGACCACCGCGCGCTGGACCTGCGGCCCTTTGTGCCGGGAGCCACGCTTTGGACCGGCACGGAGCTGAAGACCGTGAACCGCGACGACCCCTTTGGCACCCTCGCGGCCAACGTCTTCCCGTTCGGCGACCTCGCCGCCACCGCCGAGCTCTCGGTCCGCGCGCACATGATGAGCCTGGATGAAGTGTGGCGGGACATTGACCGCACCTCCGGCGAGCTGTTCAACTCCAACGGCTTTTCGGCGGCCTTCACTCAGCTTTTTGCCCAGCCGTTTTTTGGCGGCATTTTTTTGGACCGTTCGCTGAAAACCAGCGCGCGCATGATGCTCTTCATTTGGAAGATGCTGCTGAACGGCAGCGCCTGCATTCCGGCTAAGGGCATGGAGGAGATTCCGAAACAGCTCGCCGCCGCTCTGCCAGAGGGCATGGTGCGGACGCGGGCCAGGGTGCAGGAGCTCATCGTCTCGGAAGGCCGCATCACCGGCGTGCGGCTGGAGGATGGAGAGGTTGTGGCCTGCGGCTCGGCCGTTGTGGCGGCGACCCCGCACGAATCGGCCCGCCTGCTCGGCCAAAAGTGGACCCTGCCAAGCTCTGCGTCAACCGTCATCTATTTCGACTCTCCCGAGCCGCTGACCCGCGAGGCGATTCTCGTCTTGAATTCGCTGGGCGAAGGCTCGGTGAACCACGTGGTGGACCTCTCCGCTGCGAGCCCTGATTACGCCCCGGCAGGGCGACGGCTGATCTCCGCGACGGTTCTCGGAGCCCCCGCCGCAGACGACTCTTTTCTCAGCCGGTCGGTGCGCTATGAGCTCCAGCGCTGGTTCCCCCGCAAAGCCGTCTCGGCGTGGCGGCCTCTGGCGGTGGTGCGCGTGCCCCACGCGCAATATGAGCAGCGGCCGGGCTTCATGGCGCAGATTCTTCCGGCAGAGACCGGAATTGAGGGCGTGGTGGGGGCCGGCGAAGCCTTTTCTATCTGCAGCATCGATGGCGCCTGCCGCACCGGGATGGCGGCCGCCCGGGCTATCATTGAAGCGTTATGAAAGTCGGCATCGTCGGCGCAGGGATGGCGGGCCTTGGCGCCGCCCGAACTCTGCTCCGCGCCGGACATCACCCCGTCGTCTTTGAAAAGTCCCGCGGACTCGGCGGGCGGCTGGCCTACCGCCGCGTCGGGCCCTATCTGTTTGACCATGGCGCCGCCAGCATCGTGCCGCGCGGCCGAGAGCTGGAGAGGGTGATCCTGCACGAGCTGCCCGAAGAGGGTCGAGTTGAGATCCGGCAGCCGATCTACCTGCATGACGGCCTTCGCACCCGGCCCGGTGATGTGGCCAAAAACTCCATGCGCCGGTGGACGTGGGAGGACGGAATCAGCACTCTGGCCAAGCACCTTGCCGA
>JBGSIR010000027.1:0-5960 GCA_041742415.1 Fimbriimonadaceae bacterium
TCTCGGCCGCCCGCTGGGCCAGATTCCGCCCGACGGCGCCCGCCGGTCGCCCGGCATGAGCCTGCGCCACTATGCGCCCAAGGCGCGGGTGGAAGTGGTGGAAGCTCTCCCAGAGGGCCAGCCTGGCCTTTTGAGAAACGGAAGCGCCGAACCGGGCCAGATCAAAATGCCTGGCGACCCCTCGGCCTATGGCGCGCAGCTCTATGCGGCGATGCGGGCTTTGGACGGTCGAGGGGCTCAAACCATCTATATCGAGGCCGTGCCGGAAAGCCCCGAATGGGAGGCCGTGGCCGACCGCCTCCGCAAGGCCGCCACGCCTGCCTCAGCCGTCTAAGTCCTGGCATAATGCCGGGCATGCACGCGCTTGGCTTAGCGGCAATTTTGGCCGGAGGAGCCGCCCCGTGGGCGGCGGCCGACCGGGGACAGGACATCTGGGTGTTTCGCTCGGTGTTGGACGACCGCGCCCGAGTGGTGACCGCCGGACTTCGGCCCGACCTTTGGGTGGCCTATGACGCCACCAACTGCGGCCTGTGGCAGAGCTGGAACGGCGGCGTCAAGTTCGACGGAGCCGTCTACACCACCTCTCATGGCCCCCAGCCCACCAGCCAAGGAGTGCGCTATTACATGGGCGAGCCCGAAGCTTCGGTCTGGAGCCTGAACGGCCGGCCCGTGAAGCCCGCCTTCCGCGGCTACACCTGGAACGCCGATAAGGTGGAGCTTGCCTATGAGTTCGACCTCGGCGGCGGAAAGAAGGGCATGGTCTATGAGCGCCCCGAAGCCGGCGGCGAAGTGCCGGGACAGACCATCGAGCTGGTCCGCGATTTCCGAACCACCGGATTTGCTGGCGAGGGCCCCGCTCTTCGGCTGATCAATGCTCCCGGGAGCACGGTTCGAGGCCAGGGTCTGACCGGCGGAGAAAGGGCGCCGGGCGCCTCGCCCACGCTGAATCTGCCGGCCAGCGGTTCGGTCCGCATCACCCACACCTTCCGCTGGGCTCCTCAGCCGAAGTCGGAGGGCGGAGACCTTCTGGCGGCCATCAAGGCTGAGCCGCAGAACATGCCCATCCAGCTTCGCGAAGACCGCGAGCAGGGCCTGGCCATGCGCGTCTATTGGTTCAACAAAACGGTGGAGCGCCTGCCTGTCCTGGTGGATGGCCAAACCGCCAACGTCAACAAGGTCATCCCGCAGATCTATCTGAACTCCAAGGAGCAGTTCGGGTTTGAGGACAACTTCCTTGTCGTCGTGACTGGCTATCTGAACGTCACCGAGCCCGGTGAATACTGGTTCAAGGTCAACACCGACGACGGCCACCGCTTCAGCATCCGCGACGAGGTCATCACCGAGAACATCGGAATGGCAACGGGCGGGCCGATCGAAGGCAAGTTCACGCTGAGCCCGGGTGAGCACCCGATTCGCTTTGAATACTTCGAGGCCACGGGCGGACAGCTCATGCTTTTGGAGTGGCGCCCGCCCGGTCAGCCGGCCTATGGCCTGGTTCCCGAGACCAACTGGAGCACGCTCAAGGGCGAGGTCCGCGTTGTGGCTCCGGGTGAAAAGCAGATCATGGACCCCTATGATCTTCTCCGCCCCGGCGACCGCCGCCCGCTCACCGAAGTTCACCCCAGCTATGACATGGCCACGATCCGGCCGGAATCCTTCCGCCCCCGCGTCGGCGGCATCGACTTTCTGCCGGATGGCCGCATGGTCATCTGCAATTGGGAGCCCGAGGGCGGCGTCTACATCGTGGACGGCCATCAGCGCGGCCAGGGCGATGAGGTCAAGGTCAAGCGGATCGCCGCCGGCCTCGCCGAGCCGCTCGGCATCAAGGTGGTCGACGGCAAGATCTACGTTCTGCAGAAGCAGGAGCTGACTCGCCTGGACGACTTGGACGGCGATGAGATCATCGACCGCTACTACGCCGTGGCCAATGGCTGGGGCGTCACCTCCAACTTCCACGAGTTCGCCTTTGGCCTGGTCTACAAAGACGGCCACTTCTACTGCAACCTCGCCACGGCCATCGATCCGGGCGGACGAAGCACCGATCCGCAAAACCGCGACCGCGGCAAGACGGTGAAGATCGGCATGGACGGCAGCTACTCCTTTGTGGCCCACGGCCTGCGGACTCCGAACGGCATTGGCGAAGGCCCCGACGGCGAAATCTTCGTCACCGACAACCAAGGCGACTGGCTTCCGGTCTCCAAGCTGGTTCATCTGAAGCCGGGCGCCTTCTATGGCAACCGATCGGTGAACCCGCGCGTCACCAAGTGGCTCCAGGAGCAGCCGCCGGTGGTTTGGCTGCCGCAGGGCGAAATCGGCAACTCGCCCGGCGAGCCGCTGATGATGCAGGACGGCCCCTATAAGAGCCAGATGCTCCACACCGAGATCACCCACGGCGGCCTGAAGCGCACGTTCATCGAAAAGGTGAATGGCGAGTTTCAGGGCGCGGTCTTCCGCTTCACCCAGGGCCTGGAGGCGGGCATCAACCGCGCCAAGTTCGGCCCGGATGGCGCCCTCTATGTGGGCGGCATCGGCTCGACCGGAAACTGGGGCCAGGAAGGCAAGCAGCGCTACGGACTGCAGCGAATGCGGTGGAACGGCAAGTCCACCTTTGAAATGCTCGCCGTGCGCGCTCAGGACAATGGCTTTGAAGTCGAGTTCACCCAGCCGCTGGGCGAGCGCGGACGAACCGGCGAAGACTGGACCGTGCGCTCGTGGACCTATGTGCCGACCGCCGAATATGGCGGCCCCAAGGTGGATGTGGAGACCCACTCCGCGCAGGTCACCGGCGTGAGCGCCGACGGCCGACGCGCCCGCATCGAGATCGAGAACTATCGCCCGGGCCGGGTCTACTACCTGCTGGCCGTGCCCGAAGTGGTGAACAGCAAGGGCGAGCCGCTCTGGTCCACCGAGGCTTGGTACACCCTGAACCAGATTCCTGGACAGTCGGTGAACCAGCTCAGCCCGGTGGAGCAGGCGGAGGGCTTTGAGATGCTCTTCGACGGCTCCTCGCTGATGAAGTGGACGGGCTACCGCCGCGGCGATGCGCCGAAGGGCTGGCAGGCCGTGAACGGCAACCTTGTCTTCACGCCTGGCCTCGACAACGGCTATCTGCGCACGAAAGAGGAGTTTGGCGACTTCGACCTGCGGCTTGAGTTCCGCCTGCCCAAGCAGGGCAACAGCGGCATCATCTACCGCGCCGATGAATCGCAGCCGGCTGCCTGGCAGACCAGCTACGAGTATCAGCTCTTGGACGACCCGGCCTACGTGGCCAGCGGCGATTCGCATTGGACCGCCGCCAACTACGACATGCAGGCCCGCGTCGGCGGAAAGCTGAATCCGCCCGGAGAGTGGAATGAGGCCCGCATCGTGGCCAAAGGAAACCTCGTTCAGCACTGGCTGAACGGCGAAAAGGTGGTGGAATTCACCATCGGCAGCCCCGAGTGGGAGGCCCAGTTCAAGGACTCCAAGTTCACTCAGTACCCCGGCTGGGGCAAGCGGCCGAAGGGCTTCATCGTTCTGCAGGACCACGGCGCACAGGTGAGCTTCCGCTCGGTGCGCATCCGCCGCCTCTAAACTCAGGCCCTGCACAAGCAGAAAGAGCCCTCCAGCGACGCTGCTGGAGGGCTCTTCTGTTTTGTGTGAGTGAGTGGGAAATGAAGAGGGAAGAGGCTTAGGCGGCCTTGCGCTTGCGGCGCAGAGCGAGGGCGGCGAGGCCGAGGCCGATCATCGTGGCCGGCTCGGGCACGGCGGCGAGGTCCTGGTGGGTGGCGTTGGAGTAGGAGAACCAGTCGGCGGTGGCGCCGTTCAGGCTGTTCAGGTAGTTCTGGCCGAGAAGCAGGGCGGAGGCGCCGAACGAGTCGAGCTTGTTGGCCGAGAAGCTGCCCTTGGTCAGGTCAAACGTTCCCGAGGTCTCGTAGATCGACTCCCAGATGGCGAGCTGCATGCCGATGGATCGAGCGTCGTCGGGGCGGGCGCTGGTTCCGCCGAATTCGCTCTGGAACTGCTGGAGCAGGGCTCCGGTGGCGCTGTTGCGGGCTCCGACCTCATAGGTCTTGATGGCGCCTTTCGGAGCGATGAGCTGGTCGATGTCGATGCAGAAAGCGTATCCGTGGTCGCCGGTGCCGGCGTTCTGGATGGAGATCCAGGCGGCGTGCACATTCTTCAGCGAGTCTCCGCCGCGCTGAATGTCAAATCCGGCGGACTTTCCGTTGCCCGTGAAGATGAGGTTGGCGGTGTCGGGGGTGGTGGGCTCGGCGGCGAAAGAGGCGGCGGCGAGAGTGAAGAGGGCGGCGAGAGCGGTGGTGCGGAGCATCTTGAGAATCCTTTCTTTGCGGCGAATGCGCTTGATGGATGTCTCTTGCAATGCGGGCGCCAAAAGCGGCTCGGCCCGGGCGAAACTGGCGCCAATGCGGGGAAGGTGGAGCCTCCGACGAGAATTGAACTCGTGACCTCTCCCTTACCAAGGGAGTGCTCTACCGCTGAGCTACGGAGGCGCTATGCCTGGTGGGGAGTACAGGACTTGAACCTGTGAAGGCAACGCCAACGGATTTACAGTCCGTCCCCTTTGACCGCTCGGGCAACTCCCCAGGCAGAGTGGCATTATGCCTGAATGCTGCGGGGCGCGAAAAGGCCTCGGGACTTGTTGACCCGGTGATTTGGTTTGGCGGGTTGGTGATGGTTCCGTGGAATGCCTTTCGAGGGAGCCGAAGAGATGGAAATTTTGATGGCCGCGACGGCAGGCCTGCGCTTGGATTCGTGGGAGCTGATGCGGACTTTCCTGATAGGTCTCGCGCCATTCACGCCTTATCTCCTTCTGGCGTTCGGCCTTGCCTTTTTGTCGGCCAAAGTCAAGGCCATTGGTCGCCGGAAGCGCCGAGCTCAAAAGAGGGAGGCCAAGGCGACGCAGGATCAGCGGCCTTCTTTGGAGGCTCCCGCCAGCCTGAGCCTCCGGGAAATGACCATGGCGGACGTAGATGCTGTCACCTGGCGGCAATTTGAGTTCTTCGTGGCCGCCCTCTTTCGGGCCAAAGGCATGCAGGCCAAGGCCACCTCAGCGGAAAACGACTGGGGGGCAGATGTGGTGGTGGATGGGCCCGAGGGCCGCATCGTGGTGCAGTGCAAGCATTGGCGGCGGGCGGTGGGGGTCAAAGCTGTGCAGGAAGTGAGCGCCGCACGAAATTACTATCACGCCGACCGCGCCATTGTTGTCACCAACTCAAACTTCACTCAACAGGCCATAGATTTGGCTCTGTCCTGCCGTGTGGAGCTGTGGCCCCGCCACCGACTGGCCCAAGAGCTGGCTGCCGTGAAAACAGCGCTCGACCACAAGCAGGCCTCATAACCCCAGTAAACTGGGCCCATGGCAAAGACGCTGTTCGAAAAAGTTTGGAGCGGCCACGTGGTGGCGGAGCTGGAGGGCGGCGGGGCGCTGCTGTTCATCGACCGCCACTTGGTGCACGAGGTGACCAGCCCCCAGGCTTTTGATGGACTGCGCGAGAAGGGACGCCGCGTGCGCCGCCCCGACCTCACCTTTGCCACCGTGGACCACAACGTGCCCACCGACGGCCGGCCGATCGCCGAAGACACCCTCAGCGGCAAGCAGCTCGCCGCGCTGGAGCGCAACGCCAAGGAGTTTGGCGTGCCGCTTTTTGGCTACAACGACCCGCGCCAGGGCATTGTCCACGTCATCGGCCCACAGCTTGGCCTCACTCTGCCAGGGCTCACCATGGTGTGCGGAGACAGCCACACCAGCACCCACGGCGCCTTCGGAGCCCTTGCTTTCGGCATTGGCACCACCGAAGTCGAGCACGTCTTGGCGACCCAAACCCTGCGGGCGCCCAAGAAGCCGCAGACCCTGGCCGTGATGGTCGAGGGCAGCCTGAACGCGGGAGTCACCGCCAAGGACATCATCCTCGCCGTGATCCGCCGCATCGGCGCCGGCGGCGCGGCGGGCTTTGTCG
>JBGSIR010000028.1:0-2224 GCA_041742415.1 Fimbriimonadaceae bacterium
TCGGTCAGGGGCTCGGCGGGCGGCTGCTGGGCGGCCGCGAGGGCGGCGGCGGCCAGCAAAAATCCAGGCGCCAAAAGTCGAAGCATGCTGCGCATGTTCTTCACTACTGACTTTGCGGGCAAAAGTTCAGCCCGAAGGCCGGCATTCTTTCATCAGCTCCAGCAGATCGACATCCACGCGGTATCCGTCAATGTCCTCCCACCGAGCGCCGGGGCGGCCATGGTCCACGATGCCGAAGGCGCCCTCAAAGTTCCACATTGCCCAGCCCCAGCCAAAGTCGCGCCAAGCCTCCATGGTGTCGCGCAGCCACGCCAAGGCAATGGAGTTGGGCGTCTTGTTGTAGCACCCAAATTCTCCCATATGGATCTCGGCTCCGGCGGCCTCTACGTCGCGCCAGGGCTGCATGAATTCGCGCAGGCTTTCGCGGTTCCAGGTCTTCCCTTCCCATTCCAGCGGCCAGGCAGGAGGCGGCGCGGCGGTGTGGCCATCCCACCACTGCGCGTCGTGGTGGCTCACGGGCATCGGCATGTATCCGCGCCCGCTGTGGATGACGCCGGCATCAGCCAGCTCCGGCATGGCGTAGTGGCCTCCGCCAAGGCCGTCGATGACGATGGGCCGGTCGGGGTCCACCTCGCGAATGGCCGCGATCACGCGCAGCATCAGCGCCCTGTGGCTCTCGCGGGTCATCTGATATTGGCCAGGGTTGGGCGGCTCATTCAGCAGATCAAAGCTCAGCAGTTCGGGGCTCTGGCCTTTGAATCGCTCTGCGAATGACCGCCAAAGCCAAATGAAAGCCTCCTGCGCTTCTTCATCCACCCAAAGGTTGTGCTTTTCCAGGTGGTTGCCGTTGATGCAGTAGCCCGGCGCGCGATGGATGTTCAGCGACATATGCAGCCCCCGGCTGAGGCAGGCATGAGCGTAGTCCTCGGTCTTGGCAAGGATTCGCTCATCTGGCCGGGTGTAGTCGTGGTCCTTGGTCCAATACCAATAGCTGGTGGGCACGCGCACAAAGTCGAAGCCGTGCTTCACCAGCCAGTCGAGGGCGCGCTCATCCGGCGGAGCAGGCTCCTGGCCATATTCGCCGTGGAACATCCAGAGGAAGTTGAACCCGCACCGTTTCATGCGGCGAGCTTAGCCTATGCGCCGAGCATTTTCTTGAGCGGCTCTGTGACTTCTTCGTTCGTTGGCTTCACGCCGCGCCGGTCGTCGTTGGTCCAAACCACTTGACCATCCAGCTCCACATGCAGAATCCCGCCCGCGCCTGGGATGAGCTCAGACTCCAGGCCAGTCTCCTTTCGGATTGCGACCGCCACCCGGGCGGCATGGGGCAGATAGTTTCAAGACATGCAGTAGGTGATGGTGACTCGGCTCATAGGTTCATTATGGCTTATCCAACAAGATAGTCGGCGCGGGCCAGGGGCAGCTCCTCCACTCCTTCCACCAATTGGCGGATATGCGGCTCATATTCAAACACCCTGCGCGCCAAAAAGGCGGCATGGCCGCCCCGATCCTGCATCCGGCCCACAAGAGTCACATAGGACGAGCCGATGATGGCGGCGCCGTCGCGCTGATACACATCGTCAAAGCAGGTCACATTCAGCAGACCAGTCTCATCCTCCAGGTCGAAGAAGCAGATGCGGCGGCCGCTGGCCGTCGGCGGAAAGCGCAGGCGGATGGGGTTGCCCACAACGATGATTTTGTCGTCTCCCACCTTTTGGTTGACTTCAGCCGTGGTGAGTCCGCCGCGGCTGCGCACGCGCTCGCGCTCAAAGCCCATCAGGTGGCGGTCCACGTCCATATCGAGCAGCGCCCGCTCGCGCACCGCCTTTTCGGCGGGAGCCATGTCGGGCATGGTCAAGTCCAGCGCAGGCTCCACAAGGGGCATCACCAGGCTGCCCTCCTCGGTGCGGGCATGCTGGGCCAGGTCCGGGGCCGCCCAGAGCAGAGCGCGGCGATGCGGGCAGATCTCGTCAAAGAATCCCACCAAAATCAGGCTCTCCAGCTCGTCTCGGTTGGGCCGACATTCGCGCACAAATTCGGCCACGCTCGCGCCCATCGCGCTGGCTGCCGCCCGCTCGCAGAGCCCCTTCGAAAGGCCGTTGATCTGCGTGAGCGGGATGCGGATGCCTCCGCCCGGGATGCGCAGGCGGGGGTCCTGCGTGCTCACGATGTCCTCCACCTCAAAGCGCATTCCCGAGCGTCCCCAGCGCGGCGGCAGCATCCT
>JBGSIR010000029.1:0-1747 GCA_041742415.1 Fimbriimonadaceae bacterium
GGCGGTCCCGGCAGCCCGCTCGACGGCCCGCTCAAGGAGATCATGGGCGAGGCTCAGTTCAACCGGTTCAGCCAGCTGCGCCTGCAGTTCGAAGGAGCTGTGGCCGTCGGCCGGCCCGACATCAGCCAAAAGCTCGGCATCACCGAAGACCAGCAGGCGAGGATCCGGCAGATCATGGAGCAGAACCGCCCCACCCCGCCGGAAGCCGGACAGCGCCCCGACCCTCAGGCCCGCGAAGCTCAGCGAGCGGCCGTTAACCGCATGATCGAAAACGTGCTCACCAGCGCGCAAAAGGTCAAGTGGGGCGAGATGCTCGGCGCCAAGTTCGAGTTTGAGCGCCCCCAAGGCCCGCCTCCGACCCTCTAAGGTCCCACTCCCCAGCCCGGCTGCCCCCAAAGCGGCCGGGCTTTTTTGCGCGCGCCGAGTACCCTTCCGCCCGAAATGCTGCGCGCGGGCAATGTCGGACTCCCCAATGTGGGCAAGAGCACCCTTTTCAATGCGGTGGTCGCCAACGCCCAGGCGCAGGCCGCCAACTTCCCTTTCTGCACCATCGAGCCCAATGTCGGCCTGGTCACCGTGCCCGACCCGCGCCTCGATGTGCTCGCGGGCATCAGCAAGAGCGAGAACATCCTGCCCGCCCGCGTCGAGTTTGTCGACATCGCTGGCCTGGTGAAGGGCGCCAACAAGGGAGAGGGGTTGGGCAACCAGTTTTTGGCCAACATCCGCGAGGTCGACGCCATCGTGCACGTCGTGCGGTGCTTCGATGACGACGACATCATCCACGTGGACGGCAGCATCGACCCCGTGCGCGACATGGATGTCATCAACCTGGAGCTCATCCTGAGCGACCTGGCCCAGGCCGAAAAGCGCGTCGAGCGCGCCCGCAAAGACATCCGCAAGGACAAAAATTTCCAGCACGAAGTGGACGCCCTGGAAAAGATCATCCCCGTGCTGCAGGAAGCCCTGCCCGCGCGCGGCGTGGAGCTGAACGAGGACCAGGAAGCCGCCATCAAGCACCTCGGCCTCCTCACCCGCAAGCCCATCATCTATGCCGCCAACGTGGCCGAAAATGACCTCGCCAGCGGCAACGCCTACACCGAAAAGGTGGCCGCCGCCGCCGCCGCCGAAGGCGCCCAAGTCATCGTGGTGAGCGCCCAGGTCGAAGCCGAGCTGGCCGAGCTGCCCGAAGAGGACCGCGCCGAATACCTCGCCTCCCTGGGAGCTCCCGACGGCGGAGGCCTCGGCAAGCTCATCCGCGCCGCCTACGACATCCTCGGCCTGCAGACCTACTTCACCACCGGCCCCAAAGAGACCCGCGCCTGGACCATCACCCGCGGCATGACCGCCCCCCAAGCCGCCGGCGTCATCCACTCCGACTTCGAAAAAGGCTTCATCCGCGCAGAAACCATCGCCTACAACGATCTGGTCGAGGCGGGCTCAGAAAAGGCCGCCAAAGAGGCGGGCAAGATGCGAAGCGAAGGCAAGGAATACGTCGTGAAGGAAGGCGACGTGATGCACTTCCTGTTCAACGTTTAAGCCGTAGAATTGAAATCTGACCCGCTGACGCGGTCTCGCACTGTTTCCCCCACCCAACCCTCCCCCCAAAAGTGTTCGGTGACATAAGACTCTTGACTCATCTGCCAGGACTGTCTTGACGGTTTAGAGGGCGAAATCGTGGAGGGGGGCGAGGGGGTGGCCGGCCCATTCAAGGAAGAGTCCGTCTTCGGTTTCCACGATGCCGACGAGG
>JBGSIR010000030.1:0-4779 GCA_041742415.1 Fimbriimonadaceae bacterium
GTCCACCGCCACCCTTTTGGCGCCGGCCAGCCGCTCGGCGGCAAGGGCAAAGGGGTTTTCGCCGTCACGCCAAGACCCCCATACTTCGGCGCCCACCCGCTCGGCCTGAGCGGCGGTGAGCGCAGGGCAGATGAGGCCGGATTGGCCGTCTGATTTCACCACCAGGGCCAGCAGCCGTTCGTGGCCGTTTTCCGCCAGTCCGCTGAAGTAGAGCAGGCTCTCGGAAGTGGAGGCGAGATAGGCGTCCAGGCCGTGTTGGGCCATCACCTGCTGAAGCGCATGGCGCCGCGCGGGCGCCTCTTGGGCATGCATCCGGGCAGTATCCCCCCGAACCGGGTACATTTCCCGCGATCTGCCCGATCGTCTAATGGTAGGACACCGGTTTTTGGTGCCGTTTGTCTAGGTTCGAATCCTAGTCGGGCAGCCACTCCCCAGGCTCAGAATTCACTCCTGCGCGAGTTTTGCTGAAACGGTTTTGCAAAACCGGTCCAGCATGCGCAATAATAGAGCCATGAACCGTTGGGGACAATGCTGTGCCCTCGCCGCGTTGCTGGGGGCTGCCATCGTCGGCGGCTGCGGCGACACGCCCGAGATGACCGAAGAGAGCATGAATGCCATGCAGGACAAGGGCGAAAAGGCCCGCCAGATCTTCGATGCGGTGAATGGCGACTACGACGCCATGACTCCCGAGCAGAAGAAGGACTACATGAGCATCAATCCTTCCTGGACTGAGGCGGACGCCCGGATGAATTGGGACTTCATGAAGAATCCTCCCGGCGGCGCCCCGATGGGCCCCTCCACCGGCCGATAGGGTCAGCGGAAATGTCGGCGCGGCGTATCACCATCAGCGATGTGGCCCTTCGGGCCGGCGTGGCGAAAGCCACGGTGAGCGCGGTGCTGAACGGCCGAAGCGCAAGCGCCCGCATCAGCCCGTCCACGCAGGAAAAGGTGCGCCTGGCTGCTCAGGAGCTGGACTACCGCCCCAACGGCGTGGCCCGCATGCTGGCCACCCAGCAGAGCCGTTGCCTGGGCCTCGTCATGCAGTACAGCGATGTCTTCAGCAGCTCATCGGGCTTCATGAACGAAGTGATGCGGGGCGTTTGCGAAGCCTGCACCGAGCTCGACTACGACCTGATGCTCCACACTCGCCGCCCCCGAGAGGAGGCCATTGATGAAGCCGCCCGACTGGCCGATGGCCGAGTGGACGGAGTTCTGGCGCTGCGCGACGACACCGACGCAGCCATGGCCGCCGTCGCCCGCCGGGGCATCCCCACGGTTCACTTCTTCTGCCGCCCCCGCCAAGACGATCTGCCTTTTGTGGACGTGGACAACGCTCTGGGAGCCGAGCTGGCCGTGCGCCACCTGGCCGAATTTGGCCACCGCCGCATCGCCATGATCACCGGCAGCCCACGATCCACCTCGGCGCAGGAGCGCCAAAGGGGCTTTGCCGCCGCTATGCGCGACCTTGGCCTGGCGGCTCCGCCCGAGATGATGCGGACCTCCGGAGAGCTTTTCTCCGATCCGCAGAGCATCGTTCAATTTGCCCAAAGCGAGAACGGCCCCACGGCTTGGTTTGTGTGGTCCGACGACGACGCCCGGAGGCTGGTGGATGTCATGTCCGCCGCTGGGCTTCTCGCGCCCTTCGATTTCAGCGTGGTGGGCTTCGACAGCACACCCACTGCTGAGATGGGCGAGCCGCCGCTCACCAGCGTGCGCCAGCCCATTCCCGCCATCGCACGCGAAGCCGCGCTGATTGCGGATTCTCTGATCCTTGGCCTGGACGATCGTCCGCGCCAGGTGGTCTTCCCCCCTCGGCTGGATGCCCGCGCATCGGTGCGTCCGCCGGCCGACCTGAAAACCCACTCAAAGACGAGGCCCTCATGAGCACTTACAAAAGAGCGTTTACGCTTATCGAACTGCTGGTCGTGATCGCGATTATCGCGATCCTGGCCGCCATCCTCTTCCCTGTCTTCGCACAGGCCAAAGCCGCCGCCAAAGCCACCGTTGCCATCAGCAACATGAAGCAAGTCGGCCTGGCTTGGGCGATGTACCAGTCGGACTACGACGACAAGTTCTCCCCGAGGCGAACTGGGCGGTTCCGCAACGACGCGGGCCAGACCTACGAGCTTTCCTGGAAGCAGTTGATCTTCCCCTATTCAAAGAGCAAAGACCTCTTCCGCGACCCCTCCAACGTCGCCGCCACTCTTCCCGATGACACCTCCGATCCCGGCCAGCGCGCCGCTTGGGGCGACGTTGTGGTTGAGCCCACCTTCCCGCGCGGCTACGCCTACTTCCAGTGCTTCTACTGCGCCGGAAATTGGGACGGCTTTGGCTATGGCCCCGGCCAGCTTGAGGAAGTCGCTAACACCGTCGTCCTCATGGAGACCAAGATGATGTGGGTCGATGCCGGCCCCTGGCAGGGCTACACCAAGCAGCCCTACGACACTTGGACCTTCAACGCCAACCCGACGCCGAACTTCGGCGGCAGCAAGTGGGAAGACAAGGCCTTCGTGGTCACCTTCGCCGACTCGCACGCCAAGCGCACCGACATGCGCGCCACGTGCAGCTACAACAACGACGACGCCCTCACCATGTGGGCCTACCGCCGCAACCAGCTGAACACGGCTGGCCCGGGCGGAGGCGACATCACTTGGGTCGACACCTTCTGCGAAAGCCTGAAGACCAACCTCTAACTTCCCTCCTGTCCTGGATGACACGGGGCGTTCGCTTGCGGCGCCCCACTTTCCCCCCAAATTTTCATGCTCGAAACCTTGATGCTGACCCTGGCCGCCCCGGCGATCGACCCCATGCTCGACGACCTTTCCCGGCGGGCAGTGAGCTTTTTCTGGGAGCAGTCGCACCCCGAAACCGGCATGACGCTGGACCGGGCCGACAACACCGCCGACAAGCCTAAAGATGAAATGGTGGCCAGCGTGGCCGCCGTCGGATTCGCCCTCAGCGCCTACGCTATCGGAGCCGAGCGGGGCTGGCTGAAGCGCGAAGACGCCCTGGCCCGCACCCAGGCCACCATCGCCCACCTCGAAAAGCTCCCGCTGCGCAACCGCGGCTGGTTCGTTCACTTTTACGACTGGGAAACCGGCCGCCGCGTTTGGAACAGCGAAACCAGCAGCATCGACACCGGCATCATGCTTGCCGGACTCCTGCAGGCCGACGCCTATTGGCAGGACCCCGAAGTGCGCGCCGGAGCCCAGCGCATCGTCTCGGCCATCGACTGGAACTGGATGATGACCGACGGCGGAAGCAAGCCGGACAGCAAAACCTTCAGCATGGGCTGGAAGCCGGAAAGCGGATTCATCGAAGCCCGCTGGGATCACTACAACGAGCTTATCCTGCTGTATGTCATCGCCCTCGGCGCCAGCCCGCAGGTTCCCGACGCCTCTTGGGACGCCTGGAAGCGCGAGCCGATCATCAATTACGGCCCCTACGAATTCTTCACCGGCGGGCCGCTCTTCCTGCACCAAATGTCCAATGTCTTCTATGACCTGGAAGGCAAGCGCGACCGGCTCGGCTGGGATTACTGGAAGGCCGGATGGGCCGCCACCATGGCCAACCGCCAATACTGCATCGACAACCCGAAGGGCCACGTCGGCTATTCCGCCGACGTTTGGGGCCTCAGCGCCAGCGACGGACCCGACGGCTACGTGGCCTACGGCGCCCCCACGGCCGGCCCCGACGACGGCACCCTTGCCCCCAGCAGCGCCGTCGCCGCGCTGATGTATGACAAGGAGATCGCCCTTCAGGCGGCTTATGGCTTCAAGAAGAACCACCCCGAAGCGTTTGGCCGCTACGGCTTCAACATTGCGCTGAACCCCACCAAAAAGTGGATGTCGCCCGACGTGATCGGAATCGACCTCGGCCAAATGCTTCTCGCCATCGAAAATCACCGAGACGGCCTGCCGCATCGCCTGAGCGCCAGCCATCCCATCGTGCAAAAGGGCATGAGCCGCATCGGCTTCCAGCGCACTTTTGAGGGCCCGATCACCGAGCGGCCCCTTCGCAGGCAGTAAATCCCCTGGCGCCTTTGCCAGGTAATTGTCCGTTGAGCCCCTGCAGGAACTGCAGGGGCTCTAAACTAGGGGGCGCATGGATCCGTTCTGGCTCGGCGCCCTCATTTTTTTCGTGGTGGGCTTTGCTCTTTCTTGGCTTTTGAGCCCAGAAGGAAAGGCGCGCGCCGAGGCCGCCTCCGCCCGCGCAGAAGCGGCGACACTCCAGAAGAAGATCGACCAGCACGCCGCCGAGCTGGAGGCCAAGAACGCCGAACTGCTGGCCCTGCCCGCGCTGAGGGCAGAAGCCGAAGCGGCAGCCCAGAAGCTGGAAAAGGCGCAAAAGAGCGCCGAGGCCCTGCACTGGCAGTTTGAGGCGGCCAAAGCGGACCAAAGCCGGCTGCGCGCCGAGCTGAGGCAGCTGAAAGGCGAAGCCAAAGAGTTTCTGAGCGACCTGCCCGATCAGGGTGAGCAGGCATGAGCGCCCGCTGGATTGGCCTGGCCGTGGGGGCGGCGCTCCTCCTGATCTTTGCCCTCACCTGTCGGCCCCAGCCAGCGGGAATCTCCATGAACCCGATCACCTGGGGCGAATCGCCCCAAACCCTCACCGGCACGGCGCCGCCTCTCTCCGAGATCAATGTTCGGGTGGACGGCAACATCGCGGGGCAGACTCAAGCCGACGCCCAAGGGCGCTGGAGCATTCAAATGCCCCGCGACCTCAGCCGGGCCGAAGTTGCGGTGGAGGCGCGCACCGCCCAGGGCGCCGTGGCCTCGG
>JBGSIR010000031.1:0-1647 GCA_041742415.1 Fimbriimonadaceae bacterium
CTCTGCGCGCCCGCCGAGAGGCAGCCCGCCGGCCTCACTCGCCGCTGGAGCTTGAGTTGATGAGCCGGCTGGGCGGCCCCATATCGCCCGAAGAGGAAGAGGCGGCGCGGCGGGAAAACCGCCTGGCGCAGGAGTCGCTGGACCTGCTGACGGACTTCGCCCTCCAAGAGCTTGATCTCGCGGCCCGGCGTTTGGCCTGAGCGCCGTTTCACGCTTTTTTCACGCAGCCCTGCTTCACTGGCCTTGTGATGCATGCGAAAGACCTTCACTTGCGGGCCTGGAGAGGCGTTTGCCTTGCGGCGGTCTGCGTCTCGGCTTGGGCGACTCTCATCGGGTGCGGCGGATCGGGCGAGGTCGTCTCCGGCGGTCCGATGGACTTTTCCTTCACCGCGCCCATCGTTTTAGACACTCCCGACCCTATGACCCTGACGGTCTCGGTGAAGGGGACGACGGCGACGGGGACGCTGCTGAACCCGGGCCCCGCCCTCAGCCGCAGCCCAGGGCTCGTGCCTCCCGGCACGCACAGCTTCACGGGCTCCTACGACCCGGCGGGCAGCTACGACCTCAGCAGTCCGTTTCCTGGCGGCGTGATCGTGAGGATCAACGGCGATGCCCCAGGGCCTGGGCGGGAAGGAGAGTTCACCATCCGGATTGGCGATGAAGTCTTTACCGGCGGCCTGCTGCCGACAGATTCCCCCAAGCCAGCCCTGGTTCCCGAGCCAGTGGAAGTGCTGATGGAGCCGACGCAGAAGGCAATCCTCAATGTGAACCCATTCAACATGCCAGAGGGGATCATCAAGTTTCGCTGGTTTATTGCCGCGCCCAGCGCCTATTTCACTACCGTCAACACTTCAACCCTTCAAGGTCAAGACCTGTTGGTTGACTCGGACAGAATGGTGATCCAGACCGGCTCCACCGACTCGGGGGTCCTCAAAGCTCACGTTCACGCCTATCTGGAGAAGGACGGCGTCCGCACTTTTTTGGCCGGAACCTTTGTCAAAGTCGCGCTGGAGGATGTCCGGTTCATGAGCGGCACTTGGGTTCAGGAGACGGCTCAAAACCCGAAAGGTGGAGAACCAACGGTCTCCTTCTACTGGGAGTTTCCGACTGTTGCTGGCGCCAAGGAATACGTGATCTCCACGCTTGATGGCTCCAATGGCAAAGAAACTACGAAGCACAGGATAACAGGGAGTCAGATGGAAGGGGCCCCAGTGACCACGATCCCGCTTTGGGTGGGCATTCTCCCTCATAGCGCACCTCCGACAATTCCTTCCACCAACATGTTTGGCGGCCAGCCGAACAAGAGCTTCATTCGGCGCGGCACCGCAGTGAGGGTGAGAATGTGCGTTAACTGCGACGCAGACAAAGCGAAGTGGATTCGGGACGGCCAACCGATCGTTGTCAAGGTCAAGCTGTAGTTGGCGTTCGGTCAGCCAGAGTCTGAGCCACTGAAAATGGCTCCGGCTCTGCCGGCTCCGTCGCTGGCGCAGCCGGGCCCATGAGTAAAATCTCAGCCATGCCCACCCGCCTCGTCATCCTCGGAGCCGCGCATGTCCATGCGCCGAGCTTTGCCGCCGCCTTCCTGGCGGACCCGCGCGCGCAGGTGACGGGGGTTTGGGACCACGATGCGGCGAGGGGGCAGGCCTT
>JBGSIR010000032.1:0-2214 GCA_041742415.1 Fimbriimonadaceae bacterium
CCGCCCGCCGCCGCCACTTTGCCGCTGTGAATTCCGGCGCGGATCTCCCACGGGGCGGAGGTGCGGTTGCGCATGGCATTGAACTCAAACCAGCCGCCCAAAAGCGCCCGGCCCGCATCGAAGGCCTGCTGAGGCGTCGGAAAAACGCAGATGACGCCGTCGCCCGCCGTCGAATGGATGCGCCCGCCAAACCGGCCGGAGACCATGGCGACGTGGCGATGGTATTCGCTCATGGTGTACTCCACCGCCATCTGATCTTCGCGCACCTTGATCTGCGTGCTGCCCACCACGTCGAGGCTCAAATAGGCGGCGAGCTGCTCTTCGGCCTTCAGCTTGTCCTGAATCTCCAGCATCTGCTGCAGCAGGCTGTATCGCCGGGCCGCCGGGTCTTCGATGCCCATCTGCTTTCGCACCGCTTTGCCCACCATCTGCACCATGGCGCCCGCGGCAGCCCCGCCCAGCATTCCCAGCGGCAGTCCGCCGGGCCAAGTCCACAAATCGCGCAGGAACGGGAAGGGGTTGATGACGAAGGCGATGAGGGCATAGGCGAGGAACGCGACGCCCGCATAGATGGCGCCTGAAATGGCCCCCGTCTTGAGGTCGCGGCTGATGGCCGTGCTCCAGGCAGCTCCAAGCGCCGCAACCACCGAAAGCGTCACCAGCAGGCCGGATGCGTCCCGCGTTGCGAGGCCCGCCGCAAAGAGAATGGCGCTGGCCGAACCCATTGCCGCGGCCGACACATAGCGCCGCGCGGTGGGAGTGAAGGAGAGGAAGCTGCGCTGAAGGCGCGTGTAAGCCGACTCCTTCTGGGCCGGCTCCATGCTCCGCACGGCCAGGCGGACGTAGTCGGATGGGGCGCCTGTGGCCTCGGCCACGGCCAAAATCGCCTCCTCATCCAGCTCCTTGCCCGTCTGCTCGCGGATGCGGCTGGCCAGGAGGAGCATCTCTTGGATGCCCTCTTCGCCCAGCTCAACCGCTGCCTTTTGCTCAAACTCCTGCTGCACTCAGTCCCGCCTCTTCAGTCTACTCTCCATACCGAAGAAGCAGGCAAGGGGATCAGCGGCATTTGCGCGAGTAAGTCTTCCTGCCTTTAAGAGCAGCCATCCGGCGCAGGCGGAGGGCCAAACGAGATGGGCAGCAGCACCAAAGCCGCCGGCGGAGCGCCCGCCGGAGCCAAGCACTGAAGGTCGCCCGGCACATAGTATTTGCCGCCAAAGCGGAACTGCCGATAGAAGTTGGCGTTGTTGATGGTGTTTGGGTTCACCGTGAACGTGGCCGCCGGAGCGCTGAGGGCGGCGCTGTAGGCTCCCGTGTCGTTCGTCACACTGGACCCGACCCAGGCGCCCGTGCTGCTGTAGAAGTTGACCTGCACATACTTCACCCCCTGGTTGGTCAGCACGTCCCGCACGGTTCCGCTAAAGGGCGTGCCCGCCTGACGAACCCGGCCCTGGGCCGAGAGCGTGATGGTGGTGTCGAGAAAAGTCGCCATGCCCGAGACGGTGAAGGGCTCGGCGCCGGCGCCGCTGACCCGCACAAAACGGCCATTCTCCATCGACGCGCCCGGCCCCGACACATTCCACGAGAACGAAGTCAGCTCGGTGCGGTTGCCCTGGGGGTCGTAGTTGACGATGGCCACGCGCACCAAATCGCCGATCTGCAGGTCAAAGGGGTCCACCGCCTGGTCCATCGAGTTCACGAACTCCAGATAGCGTCCGGCAAGCGGAGCCGCCGAGCCCAGCAGCCGGGCGTTGGTGTTGGAGGTCACCGAGCCGCCTCCGCCGCCGCATCCAACGGCGGCGCAGACAAGCAGGGCGGCGGCAAGAAGTCTTCGCATGGGGGTCAGGGATAAGACGCGCAGGGGGCCGAAAAGCGTTCAGCGGAGCTGGACGATCGTGACCCCTTCCCCGCCTTCGTCGGGGTCAGCGTTTCGATAGCCGCTCACCTGGGGGTGGCCCTTCAGCACCTTGTGCGTCATCTGCCGCAGCACTCCGCCCCCCTTTCCGTGCACGATGCGAAGCGAAGCCGCGCCCGCCAAGATCGAGTCATCCAAAAACTTCTCCAGCTCTTCTTGGGCAGCTTCGAACCGGAGGCGGCGGAGGTGGATTTCGTGCACCGCCCTCATGCGGCGGTCGATCTGGCTCTTGGGCTTGCTGTGGCGCGGAGCGGCGGGCGCGGCGTCCTCCAGCAGGCGAACATCCTTGGCGGCGGCGGTCA
>JBGSIR010000033.1:0-9545 GCA_041742415.1 Fimbriimonadaceae bacterium
CCGCGCCGCCCGCGTGGCTGCCGAAGAAGAGGTCATCACCGTGAAGGAGGTGGCCGCCGCCGAGCGCCGCAAGCAGATCGAGGTGATCCAGGCCGCCGAAGCCGCCGAGCAGGAGGCCATCAAGATCAAGGTCGCCGCCGAGGCGGAGAAGTTCGCCAGCCTCGACCAGTCGGAGGCCGTTCGCACCCTTGCCGCCGCCGAGGCAGAGAAGATCCGCATCGCCGCCGAGGGCGAAGCGAACGCCGAAAAGCTCCGCGCCGAGGCCAAGGAGGCCATGTACCAGGTGGAGGCAAAGGGCCGCGAGGCGCTCCACCTCGCCGACAACCAGCTCAGCGAAGAGATGATCGCCCTCCGCATCAAGGAGGCCCTCATCAAGGCCATGCCGGAGATCATCCGCGAGAGCGTGAAGCCGATGGAGCGCATCGAAGGCATCCGCATCATGCAGGTGGAGGGCCTCACCGGCTCCTCGCACGGCGGCGGATCATCGAGCAGCGGCGAGGGAAACCTGGCTGACCAAGTCGTCAACAGCGCCCTCCGCTACCGCGCCCAGGCCCCGCTGGTCGATTCGCTCATGAAGGAGCTGGGCCTGGAGGGCGGCGACCTTCAGAGCCTCCAAAAAGCCCTCCAACCCGCCCCGCCGGCAGAGCCAGCGGTCGAGCCGGAAGCCTGAGCCCTATCCACCAGAGCCTTCTGCCTAAGGCAGGAGGCTCTGGCCCCCGCTGCATCCTGACTTATAGTGCTGAAGGGCCAAGGCTTCGCATCCGGGGATGTGCTTTAGCGTTTGGCCGCTGACTGTTTTGGCCGAGCAGGCGAGGAACAGGAATATGCAATATTGCTGCACTATGCCGTCACGCTGCTTGGCGCTCGTGCTCTTCATCAGCTTCGGGATTGGGGCCGTTGAAGCAAACGATTCGAGACATGGGCAGTCGAAGCATGGCTCGGCCTTTGATTCTGGCCTGCGCAGTCGGCCGTGGGAGATGCAGGGCATTGGCAGGGCGCCCTTTCCGATCTCGACAAATAACCCCGAGGTCCAGCGCTGGTACGACCAGGGCAATGCGCTGCTTCAGAACTTTTGGTTTGAAGAAGCTGAACGGAGCTTTCGGTGGTGCCACAAGCTGGAGCCGGAGAACGCGATGATTTACTTTGGCCTGGCTCGGTGCGGCCTGAACTGGTTCACGCTGGGAGATTCAGACGAGACGGCCAAGCGATATCTTGATTTCCTGGCCGAAGCAGTGAAGCGAAAGGCAACCGTCACAGAGCGCGAGCGCATGTATATCGAAGCCTGGGAGGCGGTCTATGCCAGCAGCCGCGATGAGCGGCAAGAGGTGATGGCTCGCAAACTGGACGAGATCGTGGTCCGCTATCCTGAAGACCTTGAGGCGAAGGTGATGCTCGGCTTTGCCAATATCGGGCTTGGCAGCGCTCTGGCCACCGACTTGGTGCTGCAGGAGGTTCTGAGAGCGGCGCCAGACCACCCCGGCGCCCACCATGCGCGAATCCACAATTGGGATGGGGGGATCTCTGAGCAGGCCATCGAAAGCTGCGAAGCGCATGGGCGAGTCGCGCCCGGCTCGGGCCACGCACTGCACATGCCGGGGCATATTTATTCGAAGATCGGCATGTGGCACGAGGCCGCAATTGCGATGGACTCCTCCACGCGGATCGAGCTGAAGTATATGAACCAGCGGCTCGCATTGCCGTGGGAAACCTGGAACTATGCGCACAATCGCAATTACCTCAGCTACATCCAAGAACAGTTGGGTCGAGCGGACGAAAGCATTCAGGGCTCGAAGGATCTGATCAACTCCCCCAAAGACCCCGAGACGCCGCCCACCGAGAGCTACTGGTCCCAAATGCCGCTCATGCGGGCGCTGGTGAAGTTTGAGCGCTGGGCGGAGATCTTGGAGTGGGCAAAGCTGCACAAATCAGAGGACATCGGCGACCAGCTCTTCCAGCTCCCCTTTGAAACGATGGCGCTCGCCAAGACAAACCGCCTGGCCGAAGCTCAGGAGAAGTTGAACGCGCTGAACGCCATCCTTGAGGTGATCATGAAAGATGATCCGGATGTTAAGTCGCAGCTCCCATACATCTTCTCTGTCGCTGAGGCAAGTGTGAGCTTTGCGAAAGGCGACCGAGCAAAGGGATTTGAACTCTTGGAGGGCGCCGCCGCCCGCGAGCGGCAGGACCGCGCCAACAAGGCGTATGCCAACGACCCGCCGAGCGATCCCTGGCCCGTGCTTCGCCTGCTGGGTGATGCTCGAGCGGAGGAGGGAGACCATGCGCGAGCCATCCGAGCCTACAGCGAAGCTTTGCGCCAGGAGCCGAATGACGCCTGGTGCCTCGCCGGGCTCGCCAAGTCTTGGACTGCTTTGGACCGCAAAGATATCGCTGCGGAATACGCCGGTCGATTCCTGGCAGTCTGGAGCGGGGCCGACCCCGGTCTGAAGCCGATGCAGGAAGTGCTCGCGCTGGATCTGGGAGCGAAGCCGAACCCAGTCACGCTGCGCCCCGAGCGAGTCTATGATCCCGCTCGCCTTGATGCGATTGGACCAAGCAATTGGGCTCCTTTTGCCGCTCCGTCTCTTTCTGCGGCTGGGGTGGATGGCGAGCCAGTTCGGCTCGAAGACTTCCGGGGCAAGAATGTCTTGTTGGTGTTCTATCTTTCCGATCAATGCGTGCACTGCGTGGAGCAGCTTGCGGCCATCAACGCGAAGTTCGACGAATTTGAGGCGGCAGACACGGTGGTGCTCGCCGTAAGCTCGGACTCCCCCGAAAAGAACCGATCCAATGACCTTTCGACGTTCAAGCTGAAGCTGCTTTCGGATGCCGGACACGAAAACGCGCGCCGCTTTGCGTCCTACGACGACTTCGAGGAGATGGAGCTGCACTCCACGATCCTGATTGACCGCGAAGGCCGCGTCCGCTGGAAGCGCACGGGCGGCGACCCCTTCATGCAGGTTGACTTCCTTCTGGGGCACGTCAAGCGATGGGGCGGCAAAAAGTAGCGAAGTGAGCGCGATTCAAGGAGCGGCCAGGAGCAGTGGGAGGCCATAAAGGAACTTCTTCTGAATGCCTGGGGCTTCTTTAGCAAAGCAGCTCTGGGCCGAAGTCGAGGGCCGATTTCGCATCCTGGACTGCGTCTTGAGCGTATGAAATTCCATGAGAATGTTTGTTGAAAAGCAGCGATTTCCGCTTTGGGCCGACCTTCTTCTTTGGGCAGGCGGGGTCCTAGCCCCGGCGCTGATCTTACTTTTCGATGCCCAGCAGTTCCAACCCGCCCTGCTGGGCATCTCGGTGGTGCTTCTGCTCCTTTGGCTGATGCTTTTTCGAATGGTCACCACTGTCGACCAAAATCAGGTTGTTGTCACCTTCGGATGGATCCCTAGCTATCGCCGCCGTATTCCTCTCGCAGACATCAAAGAGGCTAAGGCTGTGAGCTATAGTCCTATACGTGAATACGGCGGCTGGGGCATTCGAGGCACTCCGGTGAGCTGTTTGAATGCGCGCGGCAGTCTTGGAGTTAAGCTGATCCTGAGCACAGGCCGCTCGCTGTTGATTGGCAGTCAACGCCCGCAAGAACTTTTGGCTGCCCTAAGGGCTACTCCCTAGGGGTCTAAACAAGGACTCCAGTGGAGAAGCGGGTACCGTCAAGAAAGGTTGAGAGGCCGAAACCGTGTCCCCACAATGCGCCCGTCGGCGGCTGGTCCGCTGACGGGAATGGTGTGGGCGGCGCTTCTCATCTTTATTCGGCTCCTGCCGGCTCCGGCTGCCTGGGGCGAGCATTGTCCCACCGCTCAGGTGCAGGTCGTCCAAACCCAAGAAGGCCTGCGCGCTCCGGCGCTGGGCGATGCCGAATTTGAGCAGTGCCAGTGCGCGCAGAAGCTGGCGGAGAAGAAGCTCTCGGAAGAGGGCTCCGAAGTGCGCCTGCTCACGGTGCCGCCGTTCTTGGCCTGCCCCAGCGCGCCGCTCCTCACCCTGGGGGTGGCTCTGCCGGCTGCCGCCGAATTTGCTCGGGTGGCTCAGCGTCTGATTGGGGTCTCCTCCAGCCCCGCCTCTCCGCCTCCCCGCGTGTCCTGATCCTTCCCCGGGATTGTTGTGCCTGGCCGCCTGCGCGGTCAGACCGTCTGCGGCGCATCGCTGCCGCTCAACACACAGGACATGTCCAAACCAAAATCATTCAAAGCCGCCCCCTTTTTGTGGGGCGCCATCGGCCTGGCCGCGCTTGCGGTTGGGACGACGTTCATCCCTCGCCCCAGCCTCGCGCTGGACCCCAATCTCGGCATCGCCGATCCGGAAGCCGCCGCCAGCCTTGCGCTGAGGCCGCAGGAGGACCACCCGGTCTCTCCCGACATGGAGGCTGCCGCCGAGAGTCTCGGCAGCTCCGCTGCTCCAGCCTTCGAGCTCACCGACAACGAAGGCAAGACCCACACCTTGGCCTCCCTGACAAAGGACAAGCCGCTCCTCATCTTCTTTGTGGAGAAAGAGTGCCCCTGCTGCCTGGGCGCCAAGCACTTCGTGGACCGCCTCGCCATGGCCTACCGCGGCCAGCTGAACACGGTGGGCATCATCAATGCCGAAGGCGCCGTGGCACGGGCTTGGGTGAAGGCCACCCAGCCTAAGTTCACACTACTCCAAGACCCGAAGATGACCGCCATCCAAGCCTACAAAGCAGAGCGCGGCGTCTACACCACCCTCGTTGCTCCCGGCGGGCAGATCGACAAAGCCTGGCCAGGCTACAGCCAAGAAATGCTCAACGACGCAAGCACCCGCATCGCCAAGATCGCCGGAGTTCCGGCCAAGAAAATTGAGTCGGCCGCCGCGCCGGAAGAGATGACCTCCGGCTGCGTCTTCCCGGCCGCCAATGGAGAGAAGGCGTGAAGAAGCTCATCGCTCTGGCAGCGCTGCTGCCCTTGGCCGCCGCAGCGCAGTCTCCGGCTCTGCCGAGCTTCAGCCTGAAGGCCACCGACGGCAAAACTTACACGCAGACCTCGCTCACCAGCCGCCCGACCCTGGTGGTCTTCTTCACCAAGTCGTGCCCGCACAACCCCAAGGCCATGAAAACGGTCAAGCGGCTGAAGACAGACCTGGGATCGCAGGCGGGCTTCGCCGCGATGCTCAAGGGTCCGCAGGAGGGAGCTCTCGAGTACATGAACTCGCTGGGCGCGAACTTCGCCACGATCGTCGAGCCCGACGCCAAAGCCATGCGGGCCATGGGCGCCACCCACAGCCTGGACCTCGCCCTCATCTCGCCTAAGGCCAAGCGGGTTGTGAAGCGGTGGAACGGCATTAGCCGCGCCCACGTGCAGGAGGCCTTCCAGCTCCTGGCCCAAGAAGGCGGCCCCCGCCTCCGGCCCGATTTCTCGGCCTATCCCGAGGCGCTGATGTCGGGGTGCGGAATCTAGGGCCTCAGCCTGGTGAAAGTCCGGGCCTTCGTTCTCGAACAGAAGGCCCCGGGCTAACCTAGAAGGCGAGATGAGAGGCTTTGTTGCCGCCGCCCTCCTCGCCGCAGCCGCCGGAGCGATTGCTCAGCCCCGGCTCGCCTCCACACCGATGATCGCCTGGGTCGAGATGACCGAGGCCGCCATCTGGACTCAAGCCACCGAGGACACCGACATTCGCCTGACCTTTTCCAAGGCGGGCGAAGAGAGCTACAGCGCCCAGATGGTGATGCCCGCCAACCAGGCCAACGACCACATCGCGCTGTTCAAGCTCACCGGGCTGGAGTTCGGCCAGGAATACAAGTACACCGTGTGGGCGGGCGACCGCGCCACGGCTTTTGAGGGGCGATTCAAAACCCAGCCTCACTGGCGATGGCGCACCGAGCCGCCGACCATCAAGTTCGCCTTCGGCAGCTGCAACTACGACAACGACCCGCCCTTCGACCGCCCCGGCAACCCCTATGGCGGCGACCACCAGATTTTCGACCACATCACCGCCGCCAAGCCCGATTTCATGCTGTGGCTCGGCGACAACATCTACTACCGCGAGCCGGACTGGATGAGCGAAGAGGCCATGCGCCACCGCTGGCGCCACAACCGCAGCCGCCCCTATCTGCAGCAGATGTGGCCCAACATGGCCCATTACGCCACCTGGGATGACCACGACTACGGCCCCAACGACAGCGACCGCAGCTACCGCCTGAAGGAGACGGCGCTGGAGGTCTTCAACGACTATTTCCCCAGCCCGGTGCGCGGCACAGAGGAGGCCAAAGGCGCCTTCTTCAAGTTTGAATGGGGCGACGTGGAGTTCTTCATGCTGGACGACCGCTATCACCGCACCCCCAACCGCCACCCGAACCGCGCCGAAGCTGTGCAGTTCGGCCGCGAACAGCTTAATTGGCTCAAGGACTCCCTGGCCAGCAGCCAGGCCCCCTTCAAGTTCATCTGCAGCGGCGGCCAAATGATCAACCCGATGGTCTTCTTCGAAGCCTTCGGCCAGGCTCCGACCGAGCAGAAGGAGCTCTTTGACTTTCTGGTTGAGGCCAAGATCGAGGGCGTGGTCTTCCTGAGCGGAGACCGCCATGCCGGCGAGCTGCTCAAGGTGCAGTATCCCGGCGCCGCCTACCCGTGGTTCGAGTTCACCAGCTCTCCGCTGAGCGCTGGCGCGGGCCGCTATGAGCCCGAGGCCGAGAACCCGGCCCGCGTGCCAGGCACCTGGATCACCCGCACCCGCAACTTCGGCCTCGCCGAAATCACCGGCCCCCGCACCGACCGCGCGCTGAAGTTCACCGCCACCGACGCCGCCGGCAAGGTGCTCTGGACCCACGACATCCGCGCCAACGATCTCCGCTGGCCGCGCGCCAACTAAGGCCGACGACTCCGTCATAGGAAGCCTTCCCCCGCTGCTTCGGGGGAAGGTTGGATGGGGGAAACAATGGGGGGCCGCGGAAGCGGGTCGTTGAAGTGTCTCGCCATAAGGCGAGCTCGTTTTGTTTCCCCCACCCAACCCTCCCCCCAAGGGATGTTCGGTGACATAAGACTCTTGACTCATCTGCCAGGACTGTCTTGACGGTTTAGAGGGCGAAATCGTGGAGGGGGGCGAGGGGGTGGCCGGCCCATTCAAGGAAGAGTCCGTCTTCGGTTTCCACGATGCCGACGAGGCTGTTTCCGAAGGCCCGGCCGGCTTTGAATTTGGCTCCTTTGAAGCTGAATGCTCCCACTTCATCCGTTCGTCGAAGCTTGGCGTGTGGCGTGAACCAGGGTTCTGGCGGGTGTTCGGGGCGAAGGCGGGGTGAGGGCTGGTAGAGCAGGCCAGGGGTTTTGAGGCCGAGGGCGTCGTGGGGGCGAACCCAGTTGTAGCGGATGCGAAAAGCCTCCAGCTCGTCCAGCCCGATGCGCTCGCGCACGAGCGTGCCGTGCAGGCGCTCCACCTTGCCCTGAGTCTGCGGGTGGTAGGGCCTGCCGTGCAGCGGGCGAATGCCCAGGAGCATGAGCCAGAGGTCGAGGGTGCTCCAGCGCCATGTGGCGTTGTTGCGGAAGGCAGAGCCGTTGTCGCTGAGAATGGCCAGGGGCAGGCCGCACTCACCAAAGGCCTCCCAGAGCGCGGTCTGGACGCTGGCGGTGGTCTGCCCGGGGCTGGGCTGAAGGTGGATGAGGAAGCGGGTAGCGTCGTCGATGACGGTGAGAACGTGGGCCTGGGCGCGGCGGGGGCCAAAGATCTTGAAGTCCATCTGCCAGAGTTCATTGGCCTGGGCGCGCTCAAAGCGGGTGGTTTCGGGCGGTTCGGCGTTGGGCGGTCCAATGCGGCGGCCCGCCCGCTCTAGAATGCGCGCGGCGGTGCGCTCGCTGAAGGGCGCGCCTTTGGGAAAAGCCAGCGGCAGCAGCTTGCGCGGCCCCCAAAACGGGTGCTCCTCGGCCACGGCCAGGAGCTGGGCCTCCAGCTCTGGCGGAGTTCGGTGGGGCGTGGTGTGCGGGCGCCGGGAGAGCTCCTTGAGCCCCTCAAGCCCCATCTCCCGCGCTCGAGCCACCCACATGGAGCCCGTCTGCCGCGACACCCCGGCCTCCCGGCTCGCCGCTGCAATGCTCCACCCCTCCTCCAACACCCGGGCACACAGCCTCCGACGCTCATCCATTCTCGATCTCTCAACAAACGGCACCCGTCAAGGATGCCGCGCCGAACATGAACAGGATGCCATGTCACCGAACATCCCTTCGGGGGAAGGTTGGATGGGGGAAAACAAGAAGAGTCCGCGTCAGTGGTTCGCGATGTTGATTCGCGGCGCGGCAGGGCTATCAAAAGCTCTTTGAAGGTACGATTTAGGTGTGGAAAAGGCTGACTTGACGGCCAGGCTGCGTGGAGTTGCTTCAAATCTGGAGCGGTTTGGTGACTCCATTCAAACTGAAGAGGCAACCAAAACGGGTCTGGTGCTTCCGTTTTTGGCGGCCCTTGGATACGACGTCTTCAACCCGAGCGAAGTTTGCCCCGAATACACTGCAGATGTTGGCATCAAAAAGGGCGAAAAAGCTGATATCGCAATTCTGCGGGATGGAAGCCCTGTCATATTGATTGAGTGCAAAGTGCTGGGTGCCCCGCTCAGCGCAACTCACATGAGCCAGCTTTATCGCTACTTCGCAACGACGACAGCCAAACTTGCCGTGCTTACGAACGGAGAAGACTATCACTTCTTCACAGATCTTGAAAGCACGAATAAACTAGACCAAAAGCCATTCCTTCGAATCAATGTAAGCGAAGTGACCGACCGCGAAGTCACGCAGCTTCTTAAATTCACAAAGGATCAATGGGATATTGAATCGGTCCTTTCTGTTGCAGAAGAGCTAAGGCTGATCAGCCAATGCAAAAGCAAATTGGATGAGCTCACCACTACACCTGACACTGAATTCGTTCGACTTATCGCAAAGAGAATTGGCGTTGATCGTGTTACGCAGTCTCACGCAGACAAGCTTTCACCAATTATCACCAGGGCTTTTTCTGAGTTGCTCCGTGATAAAATCAACTCTCGCATCTCGTCTGCACTAAGCACGTCTGAATCACCAAACGCGAGCACAGCCACTGACGAAACTCTGCATCAAGAGGAAGCATCTACGCCTGCGACCGAGAGCGACTTGATTGAGACCACAGTGGAGGAAATGGAGGCATTCTTCATTGTCAAGTCAATCATTCGAGGATCAATTCAACTTGACCGCGTGTTTTGGCGAGATAGCCAATCATACTTCTCCGTGTTGGTTGACGACAGCAACCGGAAGCCAATTTGCCGTTTTCACTTCAACAGAAAGCAGAAGTATGTTTCTATCTTCGATGCCGACAAAGCTACAACGCGAGTTGACATTCAATACTTAGACGACATCTATGCGTTGCATGAGCAGCTTGTGGCCCGGGCCACGTTACTTGGCCAAGGGTAATAGTCACTTCCATTAAAGGCGACAGGTCATCCGCAGGCATCCCAGGCTCTCCACGCCAAGGCATCGCTCGCCCGGCTCACCGCGCTCGAAGCCGAAGCGCTCATAGAACTCCACCGCGTTGAGCGAGGCGGTGAGGGAGACGGCGGCGAGGCGGTGGGCGCGGGCTTCGGCGAGCAGGGCGAGCAT
>JBGSIR010000034.1:0-2142 GCA_041742415.1 Fimbriimonadaceae bacterium
AGCCCGGCCAGCTTCTCGGCCCCAGCTCGGCCAACCAGTAGTAAGGGCAAACTCCGCGCCTCTGCGCGGCCATTGTCCCCAAGGTCAAGTAGGGCAGGTCCCAATGGGTCCTGCTCTTTTCTGTCTTGATCACTCCGATTCCGGGCCATCGCCCTATGCCCTATCTTCCCGAACTCTTCCGCCGCCTCGGCAGCCGATTCACGCGTGATATTGGAATTGACCTGGGGACCGCCAACACGCTTGTCTGCGTGAGGGGGCGGGGGCGCGTCATCAATGAGCCCAGCGTTGTCGCCATCGACATTGAGTCCAGGGAAGTGGTCGCTGTCGGCGACGCGGCCAAGCAGATGCTTGGACGCACACCGGCCAGCATTGTCGCCATTCGTCCGTTGAAAGACGGCGTCATCGCCGACTATGACCAGACGCAAGCGATGATCCGCGACTTTATCCGCCGCGCCAAGCGCGGGCCGGGCATTTTTACCACGGTCGTGGTGGGCATCCCCAGCGGCATCACCGAGGTGGAGCGCGACGCAGTGCTGGACGCCTGCCGCAAGTCCGGAGCCTCGCGCGCCTTTGTTATTGAAGAGCCCATGGCGGCCGCCATTGGGGCGGGCCTGCCGGTCGAGGAGGCCCGCGGCAGCATGATCGTGGACATCGGCGGAGGCACCACCGAGGTCGCCGTCATCAGCCTGGGCGGCATCGTCCACTGCAAATCGGTCCGCATTGCCGGAGATGAGATTGACGAGGCCATCGTCTCCTTCATCCGCCGCCGCCACAACATGGTGGTGGGAGACCGCACGGCCGAGACCGTCAAGATCGAGATCGGCAGCGCCTATCCGCTCGATCAGGAGCTGGCGATGCACATCAAGGGCCGCCACATCACCACCGGCCTGCCCGTGATGCAGGAAATTTTCAGCGAGGACATCCGCGACGCCATCCGCGAGCCCCTCATGGCCATCGTCGACGCCATCAAGCTCACGCTGGAGGCCACTCCGCCCGAGCTGGCCGCCGACGCCATGAATCAGGGCATTTGCCTGGCGGGCGGCGGCGCCCTTTTGCCGGGCCTCGATGAGCTGATCACCGAGCACACGGGCATGCCGGTGTGGATTGCCGATGAGCCGCTGGGCTGCGTGGTGCGGGGCACTGAGCGGCTGCTCGACATGATCAACAATCCCAACAACTCCCATATCAGACGGAGACTTGAACGCTCATCCAGGATCTGAAGCCTCGCCCCCGTCTTGATGCCGCGCTGCTGATTCTGGCCCTGATCCTGGGCTTCGGCTTCTCACGGCTTCAGGCTGGGTTCCGAGACCGCAGGCAGGTGGACCCCGTTTCGGCCGTCGTTCGTTCGGCGCTGCTCCCTCCGGCGTCTTGGGTGCAGTCAGGGCTCAGCTCGGCCGGCTCAACCGTGGGCGCGCTGGGCAATGGGCCTCGGTTGGAGCGCGAGAACCAGGAGCTGAGGCGAAGGCTGGCGGAGACTCAGAGCCAAATCGAAGCGGCCGAGATTTCTGAGCGCCGCCTCACGGCCTACCTCCGAGATGGCGGATTCCCCATCAGCGACGGCTTCAAGGAGATACCCGCCGAAATCATCGGAATTTTCGCCAGCGGCTCCCGAATGGTTCTCAATGTGGGCTCCGACCAGGGCGTTGGCCCGGACATGGCTGTTGTGGACCCACGCGGTCTGGCGGGCATCGTCGAGACCGTGGAGAAGGACCGCTGCCAGGTGGTGCTGGTCACCGTTTCGGGGCCAAAGGTCGATGCCGTGGTGATGCGCGACGGCGAGCCGACGGGCTTTGTGACGGGCGAGAGCCCCCGCGTGCTGCTGATGGAGCTGCGCGAGCGCACCGAGGCTGCCGTGGGTGATCTTGTGGTCACCGGAGGCCTCAGCCAGTCCATGCCCGCGGGCATTCCCATCGGCGAGATCATCGAGCTGGCCGAAACCCCCGAGCGCGGGTTCTATCCCACCGCGCGCATCTTCCCCCGGTTCCGGCTGGGTCTGGCGAAAGAAGTGAAGGTGCTCGCGCCCCAGTGAAGGCCTTCGGACGAACGCTTTTTGTCGGGCTCATGCTGAGCCTCGCCGCCATTCTTCAGCTCGGCGGCTCCTCCACATTGGCCAGCACCGAGCCGGCGCCGGGGCTGGTGCTG
>JBGSIR010000035.1:0-5541 GCA_041742415.1 Fimbriimonadaceae bacterium
GGTCTGGGTGCGCTCGATGGCGTTGACCAGGCGCGCCGTCAGCTTGTAGCCCCCCGCATCCTGCCGCGCTCCGCCGAAGCCCTCGCCGGGCGCAATCCGGCCGCCGTGGCCCCAAATGTTGCCGTGAAACACATCGTGGTCGTCGGTGATGGTGATCGTGGGCCGGGTCATCATCGATTCGCCAAACGCCCAGCCAAAGAGCGCCCACTTCTGCAGGTAGCTCAGCAGAGCCTTGCCCTCAGGCGCATAGACTGGACCAAAGCCGCCATTGCCTTCGTAGAGCTGGTCGCCCGCGAAGTAGAGCATGTCGGGGTCGGCTTCCCGCACCTGGTCGACGATCGGCGCGGAGGGGTATTCGCTTTGGAAGAAGCAGGTGAGCCCGGCCAGGCGCAGGCCGTCTTTGGGCTCGGGGCGGATGGCGCCCGCCAGGGTCTGCGTCATCGGATCGCCGTTTTCGTCGAGCGCCTGCGTGGTTAGGGTGAATTCGCCGGGGCCAGTGGAGAGCCGATGCTGGGTGGTGCGGGCGTCGGGGTCCATCAGGGCCCCTGATCGGCCGCCCGGTGCCTTCAGCTCCACCCGTCCGCTGTCGGCGGCGCCGAGCGAAGCGAGTTGGGCGGTGAGCTTGAGGTCGGAGCCCTGACGGGTGTGCTGGGAGAAGAGGATCGGCCCCCACTTTCTCTCGCTCCGGTCCTGCCAGTCGCCTTCGAAGGAGATGTTGTCGATCCAAAACGGCCCGCTTCCGCCGGGGCGGGTGGCGGCTTGGATGCGAAAGAGCGAGCCCACTGCGCCCCCTCCGCCCCCCATGAATTCGCCGCCGTCTTCCAGCCGCCAAGATGGTCCCAAGCCGCGAATGACGACCCGCCCCGATTCTGCCGGAGCCATCTCGACCGCCGAGCCGGGAACAGCCCCCCGGATGGCGGCGCCCTTCCAGGCATCCTTGCCGCTGCCCAGAACGGGGGCAAAGCCCGCCCGGATCACGCTTCCCTCGGGCGCGCCGCCATAGTCAAAGCTCAGCGTCCACTCTCCGGGCCCGGGGGTGCGGTCCAGCAGCAGCAGCTCCTGCCCCCGCCCCGCGCCCTCCAGCTCCACGCGCCCGTTCCTCAGGCTCCAGTCGGTCCAGGGGTTGGCGTAGAAGGAAGGCCCAATCCAAGCCCGCTCGCCGGGATAGGAGAAGTGGAAATCGGCCGAAGACAGGGCCAAAAGGACCGCCGCGATCATACGCCTGAGACTAGCACACCACTGCTGGCCAGGTTCGGTTCATTGGAAATTCAGGATTCTTAACACTCCCTTAACATGCACTTAACACTCCCATAACATTCGCAAGAGACCCTAGGGGGCGATGAAGCGCTTTCATTCGCGAGCGTTCACGCTCATCGAGCTTCTCGTCGTTATTGCCATCATCGCAATCCTTGCCGCCATCCTCTTCCCGGTCTTTGCCCAGGCGAAGGCTGCCGCCAAGAAGACGGCCTCCCTCAGCGGGCTCAAGCAGGTTGCCCTCGGCCTGCAGATGTATGCCGCCGACTACGATGACGTGGCCGTGCCGCAGTATGGCTATGCCACCCCGGCCCTGCCGAACCTCTATCACAACGAAAACACGTGGGTGGGCCGCACCTTCCCCTACGTGAAGAACCGCAACATCTATTTCGACAAGACGATCTCTGAAATTGGCGACATGAACGCGCTGTATCAGGACCCGTACTACTCCGACCCGTTCTACACCTACAGCTGGTCCTGGATCACCTCGTTCTCCATCAACGTGGGCGGATACAGCCAGCAGGGCGGTTCGGACAACCCTTGCACCACAGCTGCCGCCGACGGTGTCGCCACCGGTCAGCGCAGCCTCACGAGCTTCGAAGATCCGGCCGGCCGACTCGCCGTCACCCCCACCCGCTATGGCGCCATCTCCAACTGGAGCTGGACTCGATTCGTGCTTCCGCAGGCTTCTCAGCCGATCGCTGACCGCTATGCGAACACGTTCTCTTGGAACGCACTCGTCTTCGACGCGCGCCGACAGTACGGCAACCGCTTCATCGGAGCCTTTGCTGACGGCCACGCCGCCAACTTTGGCAACGAGAAGTTCATCAAGCGCTATGCGGACAATCCTGGACAGAACGAGTACAACGGCAGCACCGCCGACTACTGCGTGAAGATGCAGGAGCGAGACCTGTTCAAGTTCTGGGGCGCCAATTGGTCCGGAAACTGACCTTCATCATGATCCTTGCGCTCGGAGCCTTCTTGGGCTCCGGGTGTGAGGGAGACGCTGCTCCCGGAAAGACTGTGACGGGAGACGAGTACGATGCGGTCGTGAACGAAGGGCAAACTGAAGAAGAGAAAGCCCTTCAACAGCGATTGATTCAAGAGCAGGCCAATCCTTACGGAGAAGGCGGCTCTCGCTGAGCATGAGGCTTCCCGGCGCATTCGCCGGGAGGCCTTCATCATTGACTTATGCCCGCATCCCCTTTCGAAGCCGCTCAAGAGGCCATTCAGCTTGGCAGGCTCTCCGATGCAGCAAAGCTTGCTCGGACAGCGGTGGAAGAATCGCCCAATGGGGTTGAGGAGAACTCGCTCCTCGGAATGATCCTGGCCCAGCAGGGAGACTTTGTCGAAGCCGAACGGCAGTTTCAAAGGGCCCTTGAGGCTGATCCGAAGCATTCGCCATCGCTGGTCGCCTATTCAAAGCTTCTCTCCACGCGGGGGCAGGTGGACGACGCTGTTGTGCTGGCGGTTGCGGCTGCCGAATCTGACCCCACAGACTTCGACCTGGTGATGCACCTCGGCCTGATGCTGGCCCGGCACAAGAGGTTTGGCGAGGCGGCCAGCGCATTTGGCAAGGCCTGCGAGCTCAACCCGCGAAGCGGCGTCGCCCAAAAGAACTATGCCCGGGCGCTGGGCGACGCTGGCATGAAGGGCCTGGCCCTGGAGGCATGGCGCACGGCGACAAACCTTCTCCCCCGCGACGCCTCATCCTGGATCATGCACGGCCGATCGGCCATGGAGCACGGCCTGCTCGAAGAGTGCGCGGAGGCCGGCAGGAAGGCCGTGGCGCTGGAGCCGCTGAACGCTGCCTCGCACCTTATGCTCGGCCTGGCCTTGGCCGAAGACCGCAAAGGAGACGCCGCCGAGACCCACATCCGCCGCGCCTTGAAGCTGGAGCCGGAGAACCCGATCGCTCATGCCGCCCTGGGATATTGGCTCCAGGAGCAGGGAAGGTTTGAGGACGCGCAGAAGGAGCTGGAGAAGGCGCTGGAGAAGCAGCCGGACCATGGATTCGCCCACTACAATGTCTTCCGAGCTCGGCGGGCCACGCCAGAGGATGAGCCCAGACTGGCCGCGCTGGCTGAGAGGGCAGCCCGGCCGGACTTGCCGACCCGCGACCGGGGATACATGCAGTACGCCCTCGGCAAGGCGCGCGAAGACTTGAAGGACTTTGAGGCCGCCATGGGTCACTACGAGGCGGGCAACTGGTGCGCCTATGAGACTTGGCTGGCCGCTTCGCCTTGGCGGCGCGACGAATATGCGGCCGACTTTGCCCGCAAGCGCGAAGTCTTCTCCCGCGAGCGGCTGCAGGAGCTTTCCGCCCAAGGCCGGCCCAGCAAGCGCCCAGTCTTCATCGTTGGAATGATCCGCAGCGGCACTTCGCTCATGGAGCAGATTGTGTCCAGCCATCCCGAGGTGGCAGGCGCCGGTGAGTTGTCGTTCTGGCACGAGAACGAGGAGTCCTGCTGGGGCCCCGATGGCCTGCCGTGCCCTGAGCGGCTCAAGGAGGCCTCTGGCCGATATGCCGAAGAGCTGCAGCGGCTCGCCCCGAACGCCCGCAGGGTCACCGACAAGCTGCCCCACAACTTTGCCCTCCTCGGCGAGATCCACTCCGCCCTGCCGGAGGCGCGGTTCATCCACTGCCGCCGAAACCCGGCCGACAACTGCCTCAGCGTCTACACCACCGCCTATCAGCGCCCCCCGGTCTTTGCCCACGACCGCGAGAACATCGCCTTTGCCTACCGCGAGTACCTGCGGATGATGGAGCACTGGCGCGAGGCTCTTCCGGCGGACCGGCTGCTGGAGGTGGACTACGAGCAGATGGTGGCCGACCGAGAATCGGTGGTGCGGCGGGTGATTGACTTCATTGGCCTGGACTGGGACGACGCCTGCCTGCGGCACGAGAGCAACCAGCGGGCCGTGCGCACGCCCAGCCTGTGGCAGGTGCGGCAGCCCATCTACACCACCTCCATCGAGCGCTGGCGGCGGTTTGAGCCCTGGATTCCCGAATTTGCCGCCCTCGTCGAGAGCCCCTAGCCCCACCTCGCCGCGAAAATCGGGAATAATTAACCAAGGTTAATTAACCATGGTTAATTTCGTGCGTGCGGGAATCGTTTTGCTGGCGGCGGCGCTTCTGGCGGGCTGCCAGGAGCCTCAGGCCACGGGCGGGCGGCTCAAGGTGGTTTCGACCACCGGCATGATCCACGACATCGCTCAGCAGGTGGGCGGAGACCGCGTGGAGGCTGTCGGGCTCATGGGCCCCGGCATCGACCCCCACCTCTACAAAGCCACCGCCGGCGACATCGGCCGGCTGGAGCAGGCGCAGGTCATTTTTTACAACGGCATGGAGCTGGAGGGCCGCATGACCGACCTCTTCGTGCGCATGTCGAGCAAAGGCGTCAAGGTGGCGGCGGTGACAGAGGGCATGGACCCCAGCCGCCTGCGCGAACCCGAGGAGTTCGAGGGCAAGTTCGACCCCCATGTGTGGTTCGATGTGGACCTCTGGGCGAAGGCGGTGGAGAACATCCGCGACACCCTTTCCGAAGCCGACCCCGAAGGCAAGGCGGGCTACGCCGAGCGGGCCGAGGCTGTGCTGGCAAGCCTGAAGGAGCTGGACGACTATGTGAAGCAGCAGGCCGAATCTGTGCCTGCCGAGCAGCGCATTCTGGTCACCGCCCACGACGCCTTCGGCTACTTCGGCGCCCGCTATGGGTTCGAAGTGCTGGGCATCCAGGGCGTGAGCACGGCCAGCGAGGCCACCGCCCAGGCCATCCGCAGCATCGCCGACGACATTGTGAAGCGCAGGGTCCGCGCGCTCTTTGTGGAGTCCAGCGTGCCGCCCGACACCATCGAGGCGCTGAAGAAGGCCGTCGAATCGCGCGGCTGGCAGATCAAGCTGGGCAAGGAGCTGTACTCCGACGCCCTCGGGCCGGCGGGGTCGGGCGCGGACACCTATGAAGGCATGGTGCGCGCCAACATCGACCACATCGTCGAGGCCCTGCGGTGAGCGCCATCTCCCTCACCGAGCCTGCGGCCTTTCCGCCGCTGTTCATTCGCGACCTCACGGTGGCCTATGACAACAAGCCGGTGCTGTGGGATGTTGACCTCGACGTGCCCGATGGCTCGCTGATGGCCGTGATCGGCCCGAACGGAGCAGGGAAGAGCACGCTCATCAAAAGCGCCCTCGGCCTCACGCCCCGGGCGGCGGGCACGGTGAGGATTTTTGGCGAAGACCTGCGCCTCAACCGCCGCGCCGTGGCCTATGTGCCGCAGCGCAGCGGCGTG
>JBGSIR010000036.1:0-8247 GCA_041742415.1 Fimbriimonadaceae bacterium
CAAACCGTGCTGACCCGCGAGCGCTGGCTGAGCCTGCAGGGCTAGGCTGGCTCACGCGCCTTGGGCATCTCCCCCCCAAGCCTGAAAGGGCTGCGTTAGCGCCATGGCTTTTGGCCGCGCCTGGAGGTCGGCGTTCAACCCTCTCAGGCCCTCCGGGCCAGCTCTCCCAGGCTTTTGAAAGCGGTCGCGAAAACCTCCCGTCAACCGCCCGCCCAAGCCTGGGCGGGCTCCGCGAAGCGGTGGGCGGGTTGACGCCGACTCCTCGCCCTTGGGTTGGCTGGTTCTTGAACGGGGCCTGAGGCGGCGGTCAACCCCCTCAGGCCCTCCGGGCCAGCTCCCCCAGGCTTGGTGGAGCAGTTGGCTTAGCCTCAGTCCAACCGCCCTCCCAAGCTGGGAGGGCTCCGTGAAACGGTGGAAGGGTTGGCGCCGACTCCTCGCTGTTGGACTGGCTGGTTCGTGACCGAGGCCCGAGGCTGCGGTCAACCCCCTCATCCCGCTCCAAGACATCGCTCGAGAATCCGTCAAGAATGTCCTGTCACAGAAGTCAAGATTGTCTTGTCATTTGACAGGCTCGGCTGAGCGGTTTGCTTTGCGCCAGGCAAGCCGCACTACGCTTTGCGCAGCCAAGCGCACTTCAAATAAAGCGACTCGGGGAAGGCGACGAGGGCGGGGTGGTCGGTGTCTTGGAAAGTGACGCCCTCCAAGAAGAGCTTTTCGCCCCGGTCGCTGGCGGCCAGGCGGCACACGTCGATCATCTCGTGCTGACCCAGCTGATAGCTGCACGAGCAGACCACCATTCGGCCGCCAGGATTCAGCAGCGGCAGGGCGTTGTAGACCAGCTTCCAGACCGCCCATTTGAGACTGTCGCGCTTCTCGCTGTTTTTGGCGATGGCGGGCGGGTCCAGGATGATCCAGTCGAATCCGCCCTCCTCGCCGGCCTCCAGCCATTCAAAGGCATTGGCCTGCACAAACTTGACGCCCACACCGGCGCGGTCGGCTCCGGCTTCGGCTTCCTGCAGGGCATCGGCGTGAAGGTCGACGGCCGTGCAGACCGCGCCTTGGCGCGCTGCGTGCAGACTGAAGGCGCCGGTGTAGCAGAAGACATCCAGCACCTTCTGCCCGGGCTTCACCCGCTGAGCCAGGAGGCGCCGGGCGGGGCGCTGATCCAGATAAAAGCCGGTTTTGAGCCCATCTTGGATGAGCGCGCGCAGGGGCAGGCCGTCTTCGTGGAATTCGGCCACGTCGGGAGGATCGCCGTGAAGGGCGCCTTTTCGGGGCTGGAGCCCCTCTTCTTGGCGGCCGGCCATCTCGCTGCGCTCCAGGATGGATTTGGGCTGAAGCACGTCGATGAGCGCGGGCAGCCAGGCTTCGCGCAGGCTTTCGATGCCCAGGCTGCGCACCTGCACCACGGCGTGCCCGTCATAGACATCCGCGATGAACCCCGGCAGGCCGTCGGCTTCGGCGTGGGCCAGGCGAAAGGCGTTGGTGCCCTCGATCAGCTCCTGCCGCATCCGCAGCGCGGCGGAAAAGCGGCGGTGAAAGAAGGCCCCGTCGATGGGCTCATCCTGCAGGCTGAAGACGCGAAACGGGAATCGGCGCCCGGGGTTGAGGGTGCCGACCGCCAAGAAATCGCCCCGCGAATCCTCCAAGCGGGCCAGGCCAGGCGTCAAGTCGGCCTGCTTCATCAGCTCGCCGCGCTGCACCCAAGGGTAGCCCGCGTGGATCTTTTTCTCTTTGCCCGGGCGGAGGCGAACGGTCGGCAGAGCGCTCATGGACGCCTGACGGTACCTGCGCCTTAACCTGCCCTTAACCATTGCGTGGGTACTGTTTCGGCATGCGTGCCTGGAGCGCCGCCGCCCTTCTCTCTGCCTCGGCCCTGTGCTGGGGCCAAATCGAAATGGCTCAGGGAACTGTGTTCTCGGACGACAACCGCAACGGCCGACTCGATTCGGGCGAAGCGGGCATCGCCGGGGTGCGAGTCTCGAACGGCCAGAACATCGTGGCCACCGACCGCCAGGGCCGCTATCGCCTGCCGGTGGACCAGGATGACGTCATCTTTGTCGTCAAGCCCCGGGGCTGGCAGTCGCCGCTGAACCGGCAGAACCTGCCTCAGTTCTATTACATCCACAAGCCGGCCGGGTCGCCTCCTGGGCTGCGCTTTCCCGGCGTGAACCCCACGGGCCCGCTCCCGGCCGCCGTGAACTTCCCGATGCACAAGACGGTGGAGCCCAACAGCTTCTATGCCCTATTCTTTGGCGACACCCAGAGCCGAAATGTGGCGGAAGTTGACTACCTGATGCGCGACATCATCGAGCCGCTGGTCGGCAGCCAGGAGGCCAAGGGCGCCAAGTTCGGCGTGACCCTGGGCGACATCGTCTTTGACGACCTGAGCGTGCTGGGGCCGCACAACGAAGCCATCGCCATGCTCGGCCTGCCGTGGCACAACGTCATCGGCAACCACGACATCAACTTCGACGTGGACACCGACGAGCTGAGCGACGAGACCTTCGAGCGCATCTATGGCCCGAACTACTACAGCTTTGAATATGGCCCCGTGCACTTTGTGGCGCTGGACAACGTCCACTACACCCGCAATGCCGAAGGGCGCGGCGGCTATGTAGGCCGGTTTGGCGAGGCCCAGCTCGAATGGCTGAAGCGCGACCTGGAGATGATTCCCGCCGACCAGCTTGTGGTGCTCCTCATGCACATCCCGCTGGACGGCACGCAGGACAAAGAGGAGATCTTCAAGCTCATCAACGAGCGCCCCTACGCCCTGAGCGTGAGCGCGCACACCCACTTCCAGGAGCATCGGTTCTTGGAAAGTGAGAACCTGAAGGAGCCGCACCACCACGTGGTGAACGTCACCACCTGCGGATCGTGGTGGAGCGGGCGGCCCGATGAGCGCGGCGTGCCTCACACCACCATGCGCGACGGCGCCCCCAACGGCTATTCGATCTTCAGCTTCGATGGCCGCGAATACAGCATCCAGTTCCGCGCCGCCGGCGCTCCTGCCAGCCACCAAATGAACATCTATGCCCCCGACGTGCTGAAGCCGGGCGAGGAGCTGAAGGTCTACGCCAACATCTTTGGCGGCAGCGAAAAGAGCAAGGTCGAGATCCGCATTGGCGAAAATTCGCCCTGGGTGGAAATGAACAAGGTGCTGGAGCCGGACCCCGAATATGTGAAGCTGGTCGAGCGCGACAAGGAGCTGGCCCGCCCGTTCCGCGCCCTGCCGGGAATCATCAACAGCTCCCACCTTTGGAGCCTCACCGCGCCGACCGTCGGCCTGCGCGGCGTCGTTCCGGTGCACGTGCGCACCACCGACATGTTCGGCCAGGTGAGCATTTCCACCCGAGCGGTGCGGTTTGTAGAATAAGCCCCGCGAGTGATCAACTGCCCGTTCTGCCGCCGCGAGATTGTGCCGGGCACAATGGTGTGCCCGCACTGCGACGCCAATCTGCGCATGACGCGGGCCGAGCTGGCGCCCAAGCCGAAGTGGATCCGAATCGCCTTTCCCATCTTCGGCTGGGGCCTCATCGCCCTCGGGGGGCTCAGCCTGATGGTCGGGTTCCTTCTGCCCCAGATGACCTTCGATTTGGGCGGGCTGGTGATGATCGGAGCCGGGATCTGCTGGCTGCGCCGCATCGAAAAGGTGCTGAGCGTCCTCAAGTGGATCATCCTCGCCGACATGCTCATCGTGCCGTTCTACATCTTCACGATCAGCCAGTCTTTCTCCGGCCTCACCGAAGATTCATCGCTTCCGATCATTGGCGCGGTCCTGGCCGGGCTTCGGCTGCTCTTCGATTTGGGAGCCCTCATCGTGCTCCACAAAGAGCAAAACGGCTGAGGGATGGGTAGCATAGCCGCTGGCGCTATGCGGATGAACTGGAGATATGCGGCACTTGGCCTCGTGGCGGCGGCTGCGGTGGGCTGTGGCGGAGGCGGAGCGGCCTCCGGCCAAGGCGGCGATGAAGCCGGCACGGTGGAGATCGTCAGCTTCAAGGGCGGCTACGGCATCGATTATTTTGAGAAAGTCGCCAAAGACTTCACGGCGGAGACCGGCACCCCGACCGCCGTTTCGGGCGACCCGAAGGTCTGGGAGCAGCTCCGCGGCGCCTTTGCCGCCAAGGATGTGCCCGACGTCACCTGGCCCGGCTGGGGATTTGACTACTGGGGCAACGTCTATGACGGCCAGGTGATGGCGGTGGACGAATTTTTGGATCAGCCCGCCTGGGGCCAAACCGAAGGCAAGTTCCGCGACATGTTTGATGAGCAGCTTTTGAGGCTGGGCGAATATGAAGGCAAGCAGTATCTGCTGCCCTACCACGTCAACATCAACGGCTGGTGGTACAACAAAAAGCTCTTCCAAGAGAACGGCTGGACCGCCCCCAAGACCTTTGAAGAGCTGCTTGTCTTGAACGACAAGCTGAAGGCCAAGGGCATCGCTCCGATGACTTTCCAAGGGCAGTATCCCTACTACATGCTCTACGCCTTTATCTTCCCGTGGATCATCAGCTCGGGTGGATTGGAGGCCTGGAACGCCTGCCAAAATCTTGAGCCAGGCGCCTGGAAGAGCCCTCACGTCATCGAGGCAGCTCGCCGCGTGGCCACGTTGCGCGATCGAGGCGACTTTATGAAGGAAGCGCTCGGCCTGAATCACACCGATTCGCAGACCGAATTCCTGAAGGGCAATGCGGCCTTTGTGCCGTGCGGCACTTGGTTCTATGCCGAGATGCGCGAGATTATCGAGAAGGATTCGAACCTGCTGCAGGCCGGAGACTTCGAGTTCATGCTGCCCCCGACTTTGGCTGGAGGCAAGGGTGACCCGACTTCGGTGATGGTTGCCATCGAGCCTTGGATCATTCCTCAGGCAGCGAAGAATCCGCAGAAGGGCATGGATTACTTTAAGTACCTTGCTTCGCCGGAAGTGGCCAAGGGATTCGTCGAAGAGAAGGGCACTCTGATGGCTTTGAAGGGCCTGGAAGACGCCAACTATCCGGTGTTCCTTCAGGAGCCGGCGCGCCTTTTCGCCGCCTCGAAGACCAAGTGGAACGCCGAGTACCGACTGTGGTACCCGCCGGTGAACCAGGCTGCCGAAGACGCCATGACGGCGCTCCTCAACGGATCGATCACGCCGGAGCAGTTCGCCGAGCAGTGCGAAGCCGCCGCTGAGCAGGCCCGCAACGACGACCGACTGGTCAAGCGCAAAGTCAGCTAATGAAGCGTCGGGGCGAAAAGCTATTCATCGCGGCCTTTCTCGCCCCGGCGGTTCTCATCTATGCCGTCTTTGTGGTGCTGCCGCTCATCCAGGCGTTCTGGTATTCGCTCTTCGATTTTCGAGGAACGAACCTGGACCGCATGGACTTTGTCGGCCTCAAAAACTACGAACGGCTTTCTCAGAATGAGATCTTCCACCGGGCGCTCATCAACAACATGATGCTGCTGTTGGGTGCCTTGGCCGTGATGATGGTGCTGGGCCTCCTGCTGGCGCATGCCGCGCAGTCGGACAAGTGGTGGGGCAAAGCCCTTCGCTCGATCTACCTCTTTCCCCACATCATCTCCATCGTTATCGTGGGCATCTTGTGGTCGTTCATTTTTCACCCGACGGTGGGACTTGTCACAAGCGGCCTCAAGGCAATGGGAGTGCAGGACATCCCCATTTGGATGGGCGACAAGAACACGGCGCTTCCAGGCATTGGAGTCGCATTTGTGTGGTACGGAATCGGCTTTGTCATCATGCTGCTCAGCGCCGGCATCCGCGGCATCCCGCAGGACATCCAAGAGGCGGCCGAGCTGGATGGCGCCAAGTCTTTGCAGAAATTTTGGTCGGTCACCTGGCCGATGATCTGGTCGGTGCGGCGCATCGTGGTTATTCACACCATCATCCAGGCGCTGAACACCTTTGCCCTGGTGCGCCTGATGAGCAACGGCGGCCCCTCGCGCGCCAGCGAAGTGACGCTGACTTACCTCTATGAGCGCGGGTTTGAGGGCAACAGTTTTTATGGTGAGGCCACGGCGATTGCGGTGGTCAACTTTGTGCTGGTCATGATTTTGAGTGGAATTGTTATGCTGATCTTTCGCAAAGACCCGTCCGGGAGGACGGCATGAAGATCATCAGCCGCATCCTCGGTGGGCTCGGCCTGGCGGCGTTCTTCGCCATCGTCATCGTTCCGATGCTCTGGACGGTGATGAGCAGCTTCAAAACCGTTGCGCAGATTGCCACCGACCCTTGGGGGCTGCCCAACGATGGCCTCAAAGTGGAGAACTACTCCAAGGCCTGGACGGTCTCGGGCATCGGCGATTACTTCGTCAATAGCCTCATTGTCTGCGCGGGCACGATGGCCGTGCTGCTGCCCGTCGCGGCGATGGCGAGCTATGTCATTGCCCGGTACAAGTTTTGGGGCCGAGGCGTGCTCTTTGGCGGATTTATGGGCGGCATGATGGTGCCGCAGTTCCTTTTCATCGTTCCGCTCTACGTTCTGCTCACCCGCATCCAAATGGGCACCGGGGTGCGCCTGCTGGACAGCCATCTCGGGCTGGTGCTGGTCTATATCGCGTTTTCGCTGCCGTTCACGGTGTTCGTGCTCACCGGCTTCTTCCAGGGCCTTCCGGAAGAGCTGGCCGAGGCGGCGCGGCTGGACGGCTGCGGACATGCGGGCGTTTTCTGGCGCATCATGCTCCCCTTGGCTCGCCCAGGCCTGGTGGTCGCGGGCATCTTCAACGTCATCGGGCTTTGGAATGAGTACAACTTGGCGCTGGTCCTCATCAGCTCCAAGGAAAACTTCACGCTGCCCTTGGGCCTGGCCAACCTCACCAATACACTGCAGTACACCAGCGACTGGGGCGCGCTCTTTGCGGCGGTCGTCATTGTGATGGGCCCCGTGCTGGCGGTTTACTGGCTTCTCAAAGAGAAGATCCACGAGGCCATGCTCGCCGGCGCCGTCAAGGGCTGACGGCGCGGCAGAAGAATCGAACGCTGTCGGTTTCGGGGAAGTCCTCGAATCCGGCGGCCTCCGCCAGCCCCCGCAGGTGGCCCCGATGATAGCTGCCGTGGTTCAGCATGTGGTGCACCAGCTCGTGCGAGGAGATTTCCACCTCGTCGCCGCTGCGGCCAGGGAAGGTGATGATATGGTCTGGCCGTGCCGCCGCCTCGCGCATCAAACTCAGCAGGGCCGGGGCGTCGTTGTCCCAGTCCAGCTCGGCGCTGGGCTTGTCGGGCCAGTCGCTGATGAGCGGCATCCAGCCGGACCAGCATCCCAGGATGTGTCCATAAATTCTATTGGCCCGCTCGGGGTCGGGGAATCGCTCCAGCGCCGGGCGCCATTGAGCCATTGCCCACTCCTCATAGTCGATCATGCGCGGCAGCAGATCCATGCAGTCATGATATCCGATCATGTAGACTTAAGTCTCCATGGCGAATCTGGACCATCGCGCCTACTTGGTCGGCCTGCTCGATCAGGCCGCGCACCTTTACTGCAAGGACCTTGCCGCACTTGGTGATGAGGCGGCCGAGGGCGCCAGCCCCCGCGCGGCCGTGGACTTCACCCACGAAGTTGCCGTCGTCAACCGCCGCATCGCCGCCCGCCTGCGCGGAGACGACCCCGGTGAGTGGCCTTTTCAGGAGTGGGCGGTGGCGCCCGAGGGCCTGCGCTCGGCAGAAGCCGCCGAGGGCGAGATCCGCTCCAGCGTCGCCGAGCTGAAGGAAGCGATGGACGGCATGACCGATGCCCAGCTCATCGAAAAGCGCGACATCGCCGGAAAAGAGACCACTCCCTTTGAGCAGATCGTCTTCGCCGGATTTCACATGAGCTACCACATGGGCCAGCTCAACTACATTCAGCAGCTCGGCGGCGACATGGCCGTGCATTGGGATTGATCAAAGTCGGCGGCCTCGCCTTTGAGCCTCTGCCCAGCGGGGCGGCGGTCTGCGAAGGAGCGCTGTTTGCGGCGGATCTGCACCTGGGCAAGGAGGCGGCATTTCGGCAAAGCGGCGTGGCGGTGCCGGAAGGGGCCACCGCCGCCACGCTTGCCGCGCTCTCGCAGGACATCAAAGACGCTCAGGCGCACACCCTGGTGCTGCTCGGCGATCTCTATCACGCGCCCAGCGCGGTGGACGAGCGGCTCATGGACCTCCTCAGCCGCTGGCGATTTGCCTCTCCGGCGCTGGAGATCATCTTTGTGCGCGGCAACCACGACCGGGGCGCGCCGCACCTGCCGGGGATGCTGGCCATGGAGGAGGCCGAAGAG